>JAEEOD010000197.1 GCA_016284115.1 Bacteroidaceae bacterium | reverse complement strand
GCTGATGGCACTTGACAGTTGCGCATAGTTGGGGCGGCGTGTCCTTGCACTATAATTCAGCATCAGTTGTACTTTACCCATCCTGCCTGCAAATGAAATGGTAGGAAACCAGTTGCTATAGTTGCGAGTTAGATTATTGGCAGGTGTCACTGCGTCAAGATAAGTGTAATGTACGTTCTCGTAACGTATGCCTGCGCTGATTTGACCAATCTTTGGAAGGTTGAAGCCATAGTTGGCAAAACCTGCATAAATATCTTCTTTTACTTCAGCTTTAGAAGCAGGGATTTCGATGCCAGTTATGGCATAATTGTCATCCCTACGAGAGAAAGACTCTTCTGTTCCCACTTGTAATTGTCCTTTCCATACAGGATAAGATACAATGGCCTTGGTGGCATAGAGATGACTGCTGTTCTCGCTATGACTGTGTATCTCGGCATCATGAGTCATGGAACTCTTTTCTATTGAAACCGATTTTGCAGAGCTCTCAGACCCATAATAGTCTAGATTCACGTCGAGTCCCAACTTGGAGCCAATGGTGCCGTTATAATACAGATTCACTCCCATATTATAAGGAGTCTTCTCGCCGATACGGTCTTCAGAGCTGGTCATCAGTTTGTCAACTAATACACCATCTTCATACACTATGTCACTAGTATTCATTTCTGTTTTGTGACTTAGCTCTTTTCCCCACTCAAACTTACCTCCCACAAAATGCTTGTCATCTATCTGCCAGTTCATGCCAGCATTACCATATAGGCTATGTCCTATATAATTCAGTGCCAGGTCACTGTTGTTATCAATCTGATGTTTGCCGTAAGTTTTCCTATTAATCTCAGCAATCTGACGGGAAGTGTTCCTGTTATAATTGATACCAGCAAAGAAATCCACACCACCAGTACGGTAGTTCATGTTGAAGGCAGCAGAGGGGTCATTTCCTTTACTCCATTGCAACGACTGAGAGTCTGAAGCGTTGAAGTTGAAACCGAAACCCTCGCCTTGCCTGCGGATGGTACGTATGCGCACCACGCTGCGTACGGTAGCATCATATTGTGCACCAGGATTCGTGATTACTTCCACGCTCTGAATCTCGTTACTCTGCAATCGTGATAACTCAGAAGTATCCGTAATTTTACGACCATTGATATATACCAGTGGCGAGCCCTTACCCATTACTTCCAACCCGTTAGGCCCTTTGATAAGGCCAGGTGTTTTCGCCAACACGTCGTCGGCAGTACCGACATTCTCCAGTACAGATCCCTTGACGTTTGTCTGTAATCCTTCACCTGTTAGCTTGGTCTTTGGTAGTTGTGCCTTTACAACTACCTCACCTAACAGTTGAGAGTCTTCTGCTAGTACAATAGTAAGTCCGTCAGCAGCAGACTCGTAGGTCGTTTGATATCCAATGCAAGATACTTGAAGTAGTCCGTCGTTTTTGTTAGTTGCAATCTTAAACAGCCCCTCGTTATTGGTCACTGCACCCTGTACAAAAGCTGAGTCAGGCAGTGATAATAAAACTACATTTACATAAGGAATAGGTGTGCCTTGTGTGTCTGTTACTTTTCCCCCAATGTCATGTGTCTTAGCTGTAACACCAATTGTCATCATCGTGGCAGCCATCAATGCTGCCATTTTCATAAATATATTCTTCATTGTTGTAGTAAATAAAATAATTCAATTAGTTCCTAATCGCTACCCCGCCCAAAATGTTGCTTGCTATAATATGCAGGTATGGTGCCTTTGGGTCAGCACTTTTTATGGTTTCATTACCCACACCGCCAAAGAAACTACGACTTTTTACCTCAATATTGATGGTCGGTGGCACGAATAACTCAACGCCACCAAAGCAGGTGCGGATGTCAATTTCCTCGTCTTCATTGATAACTGCATTACGCAAATCCAAACGAATACCACCGAAAGTAGCTTCTAAACGCGCTCCGTGGAAAGTCTCACCATTATAAATATACTCGTCACCACCAAAGCTGGCAGAACAACTGATGCGCTTTCCATCCTCATTGAGGGGCAATGGACGTTGCAGCCATTGGTCGTGATCATTTCTGAATCCATCGATGATCAACCAGCATCCTACATATAATAGGACAAAGAGAGCTAAATACAGCTCCAGTGAATCTGATGACTCATTCTCCAACCAGTTTAGGTGGATGAGGCCCAGCATAACAACCAGTTTGAGTGAAAAACCCACTACCATGACTATGCCGATAACAATCTTCAGTCTCTTTATGAAATAATTGTTGGCATGATAGCCCTTAAAGCCTTCAAAGATGAGGTGAAGACCCACAAAAATGAGAATTGCAATAGCGAAATAGTATACGCTAGGTTCTTTGGTAGCATTCTCCAGCCAACTCATATGCATGATGCCCCACAAAGTAGCCAATTTTAGGAGACTGGCTAATACTAATATGACACCAATAATACCTCTAAGAGTAGATTTCGTTTTCATAACGTTGTTTTTTTATTGTTAGACTTTTTTTCTCAATTGAAAGTTGCAAGTTATCTCGTCTCTCACTGTTGCAAAAGTAGAATGAGATGAAAAGACCTCCAAATTTCTGGGATATATGGCGGACGTTTGTGACGAATGGTATTATTCTGGGATGAATAGCGTGACGAATGGCTTGTAGAAATGTATTTTTATCATATCTTTGCAACCGATATGAGCAGTAGTTTACAAGAAATACTCCGCGTCCGCATCGTCAGTTGTCTGTTTGTCATACTGGCTTTGGCGATATTCAAACCTTTTGGCCTTGATATGTGGCAATGGGAAGCATACATACATCTATTGAATATCTTTGTAATGGGTGTCGTAGTGTGTTTGTTCTCAGATTTGGTGATGAAATACCTTGTAGGCATGCCTGCATCCCAAGACCAAGGGGTAGATTATATCATACGACGTAATCTTTGGTTTCAGCTTATCAACACACCTTTAGTAGCATTCATGATTTGTCTGTATCGTCATTTCATATTGAGCAATAAGATAGAGGGCAATCAACTTTCTGTGAGCAATTTTCTGGAAACGCTGCTGATTATAGCCTTTTGCTCCTTTGCCATAGGCCTTTATTGGCGTTTCAAGTATCGTAGCAGATACTTAGCAGCTGAATTAGAAGAAACACGTTTGTTAAACGAGCAACTGCAAAAGATGCAGCAAACAGCGTTATTGCCGGTGAGTATGCCTTATGATGCTGTAACGAAGGAACAAAAGGAGGCTGCTATTTCATTACCTCAAAATGCTGTCATCAAACTTACAGGTACAACCAATGACAGTATCAGTCTTCAGATATCTGATCTGTTATATGTTGAGGCTGTTGGCAACTATGTGAAAGTGTTTCATTTATGCGACGGCAAAGTACGTACCGACATGCTGAGAGCTACTTCTAAGCAGATAGAAGATGACTTGCATAGCTATCCCATGATTATCCGTTGTCATCGAGCATTCATTGTCAATCTTCAGCAAGTAGAGCAAATCATATCCAAGTCGGGCAGCATGCAACTGCTCATCAAGCATTGTCACGACTATCTTCCTGTATCACGCAGCAATATGGTGCAGATAAAGGAAACTATCAAGAAGTTGTAAACATCAATAACAAGTATTTGTGTTTTCGCTGCTCCAAAATTTGTTTCTGCTCTTGACTTTTCTTAACTTTGCACACCTAATATAATATTAGTTTATGTCAAAGAAGAAACAACTACTATTGATGTGTGGTGTGTCATTGCTCACCGCATTGGTTATGCTGGCAATCATGTTGCCAAATTTATCCAAAGAAGAACCCAAGCAGGCTGCAGTTGAGAATCAGGTGGAAAAAGATACATCTATTCATGATGGAAAAGACTATGCTGTGGTGAATCTCTCGGTATGCAACCTCAGACAGACACCGAATTTTACTGCAGAAATGAGTACGCAGGCTTTGATGGGTATGCCCGTCAAGGTTCTGGCTTTCGATACATGGTATGAGATCCAGACACCTGACGATTATACCGGTTGGGTGCATCCTGTGGGTATCTGGCGTATGACAAAGGCTGAATATGATGCATGGAACAAGGCCGATAAGGTGACGGTTGTTCAGCATTTTGGTACAGTATATTCCGAAGCGAGTGAACAATCACAGACAGTATCCGATGTGGTGGCTGGCGATCGTCTCAAGCTGATAGGTAAGGTGAATAATTATTATCAGGTGGAGTTCCCAGATGGCCGAAAAGGTTTTATTCCTGATAATATAGCGCAACCCATTAATGAATGGCGCAAAGGTTTGAAGCAGGATGCGTCATCGCTCATAGAGACTGCTTATACCATGATGGGATTCCCTTATATATGGGCAGGTACCTCCTCTAAAGGTATGGATTGTAGTGGTTATATCCGTAATATTTTCTATATGCATGACATGATTATCCCTCGTGATGCTTCGCAGATGGTAAAGGTGGGACAGCATATTGACATAGCTCCTGATTATAGCAATATTGAGCCAGGTGATTTGATTTTCTTTGGTCGTAAGGCAACACCCGAACGCAAAGAGGGTGTTTCACATGTAGGTATGTATCTTGGCAATGGTCGTTTCATCCATTCGCAGGGCAATGTGCATGTAAGCAGTTTGCTGCCAGAAGACGAACTCTTTGATGAGATGAACCTCAATCGCCTGCTTTATGCTGTGCGCATTCTCCCTTATATTAATAAAGAGGCAGGTCTGAACACGACAGATAAGAACCCATTTTATAACTAAACGATATGACTGATAGAAGAAATTTTCTTAAGACAGCTGGTTGGGTTGCATTGGGCTCAGCTGCTGGCTTGACTATCGCCAGATGCAAAGGCAAGGCAGACACAATAGCTGTTCCCAATATTAATCATGGCTCTGGTGCCCGTATGAAGCTACGCTTTTTTCCATACGAATTACAGTTGAGACATGTGTTCACAGTCTCGTCCTATTCACGTACCACTACGCCAGATGTTCAGGTGGAGATCGAATATGATGGTGTGACAGGTTATGGTGAGGCATCGATGCCCCAATATTTAGGGCAGACTGTAGAAAGCGTGAGTAATTTTCTAAACAAGGTGAACCTGGAGCAGTTCGACGACCCGTTTAAGATGGAGGAGATCTTGAACTATATCGATGGTTTGAGCGATGCCGATCCTGCTGCTAAGGCAGCTGTAGATATTGCATTGCACGATTTGGTGGGTAAGTTGTTGGGTAGCCCTTGGTATAAGATATGGGGATTAGACAAGACGTTAGCTCCTAGTACTACTTTTACTATTGGCATAGATACACCAGAAGTAGTGCGTGAAAAAACAAAAGAATGTGCCGACTTATTCAATATATTAAAAGTTAAAGTGGGCTCTGATCACGACAAGGAGATGATTGAGACCATTCGTGAAGTAACTGACCTGCCCATTGCCGTAGATGCCAACCAAGGTTGGAAAGATAAGCAATATGCACTTGATATGATTCACTGGCTCAAGGACCATGGCATTGTGATGGTTGAACAGCCCATGCCTGTTGATCAGTTGGACGATACTGCTTGGGTGACTGAGCGCAGTCCGTTACCTATCTTTGCAGATGAATCATGTCAACGCTTAAAGGATGTGGCTGGTTTGCAAGGTGCTTTTCACGGCATCAATATTAAATTGATGAAATGCACGGGTATGCGTGAAGCATGGAAAATGGTAAATTTCGCAAGGGCTTTAGGCATGAAAGTAATGGTGGGATGCATGACGGAGACATCATGTGCTGTGAGTGCTGCTGCTCAGTTATCGCCTGCTGTTGACTTTGCTGATTTGGATGGTAATCTGCTGATATCTAATGACAGGTTTAAGGGAATGGAAGTGATAAAAGGCAGAATTACTCTGCCAGATTTACCAGGTATAGGCGTTACTTTGACATAAATTCCTGTATTCTGCCTTACAAAATGTAAAAATGGCATACTGTGCCGTTAAGCCCTGTTAAGCTGTTTGAGAATTTAGTTAAAAGAGGACAAAAAAGAGTGCCAAAAGATACAAGTGAATAAAATTTGCCGTTATCTTAGCAGCGTTAAAATAAAGCAAACGGAAATATTAACATTTAAGAAATAAATAATATGAAACAGACAAAAACTTTCTTAGGCATTGTAGCGATTGTATTGCTCAGTGCGGGAGTAGCAGGTGTAACCACCTATAAACTAATGGAAAAGAATCAGCCGGCAACTACTTTCACGGATTTATTTGAACAGAATGACAATATGCGACTGACTTCCTATAATGGAGTTGATGCTCAACCAGTGGATCTGACTGCTGCCGCAGAGGCTTCCGTGCATGCTGTGGTGCATATCCGTTCTACTCAATTGAGCCGTACGCAGACTGTGCAAGATATGCCTGACATCTTCGACTTCTTTTTCGGTGATGGACGTGGTCAGCAACGTCAGATTCAGACCCAGCCTCGTGTAGGCTTTGGTTCTGGCGTGATTATTTCTAAAGACGGTTACATCGTTACCAATAACCATGTGGTAGAAGGTGCCGATGAGATTGTTGTAAAACTGAACGATGAGCGTGAACTGAAGGGACGTATTGTAGGTACTGACCCTGATACAGATTTGGCTCTAGTGAAGATTGAGGGCAATGATTTCCCAACATTGCCAGTGGGCGACTCTGAAGCATTGAAGGTAGGTGAATGGGTTCTCGCAGTTGGTAATCCTTTCAACCTCAATTCTACTGTTACAGCAGGTATTGTAAGTGCCAAGGCTCGTTCTTTGGGCGCTACTGCATCTAACGGTCAGGCAGCCAATATTCAGTCGTTTATTCAAACCGATGCTGCCATCAACTCTGGTAACTCTGGTGGTGCTTTGGTGAATTCCCGTGGTGAATTGGTAGGTATCAACGCTATGTTGTATTCTCCTACTGGTGCTTATTCAGGTTATGGCTTTGCCATCCCTACCAGCATTATGACTAAGGTGGTAGCTGACTTGAAGCAGTTTGGCACTGTGCAGCGTGCATTGCTGGGCATCCGTGGTAATACATTGGGTACCGACTTGACCATGAGTGAGGCACAGGCTGAAGAAATGCGCAAGAAGATTGATGAACTGGGTGTGAAGGATGGTGTTTATGTTGCTGACGTTGTTGAGGGTGGCTCAGCTGCCGGAATCCTGCAAACTGATGATGTCATCACTGCAGTAGACAACAGGAAAGTGCATAAGTTCAGTGACCTGCAAGAGGCTTTGGCACAGCATCGTCCTGGCGACAAGGTGAAGGTAACTGTTATTCGTAAGAAGAGTGAGAAGACCTTCGACATCACTTTGAAGAACTCACAGGGTAACACCAAGGTGGTGAAGAGTGCTGATATGGAAATCTTGGGTGCAGCTTTCCGTGCTATCTCCGATGATACTAAGAAGCAGCTCAACCTGAGCTATGGTTTGGAAGTTACTGGCGTGAATAAAGGCAAGATGCAGGATGCAGGCATCCGCAAGGGTTTCATCATCCAGAAGGCTAATAACGAGACCATCCGTTCAGAGGAAGATTTACAGAGCGTGCTGAAGCAGGCTACCCAATCTCCTGAGCAGGTGCTGTTTATCTCAGGTATTTATCCAAGTGGCCGACGTGCTAACTACGCTGTTGACCTGAGCCAAGAGTAAATTAACTATTCCCCGGTTCTCCTCCTTGTAAGTTAGAGGAGTGTAAGGGCAGGGGAGTGTGTAGATATAAATATATCTGAGTGCCGACAAAAAAAGTCGGCACTCTTTTTGGGTTTTATAAATTTAATACCTACTTTTGTACCCAAATTCGGTTTTTTTGAAAGGATGAGACAATTAAAGATTACCAAAAGTATCACCAATCGCGAAAGTCAGTCACTTGACAAGTATCTGCAGGAGATAGGCCGTGAAGGATTGATTACTGTAGAAGAAGAAGTTGATTTGGCTCAGCGCATCCGAAAGGGTGACCGTGAGGCTTTGGAAAGGCTGACACGTGCAAATCTGCGTTTCGTTGTGTCTGTCGCTAAACAGTATCAGAATCAAGGTCTTAGTTTGCCTGACTTGATTAACGAGGGTAACCTCGGATTGATTAAGGCAGCAGAGAAGTTTGATGAAACGCGTGGTTTTAAGTTTATCAGCTATGCCGTTTGGTGGATACGTCAGTCAATCTTGCAAGCTCTTGCCGAACAGTCTCGTATCGTACGTCTGCCCTTGAACCAGGTGGGCTCGCTGAATAAAATCAGCAAGGCTTTATCAAAGTTCGAGCAGGAGAACGAGCGTCGTCCGTCGGCTGAGGAACTTGCAGAAACGCTGGATGTTCCAGTAGACAAGGTGGC
>JAEEOD010000196.1 GCA_016284115.1 Bacteroidaceae bacterium | reverse complement strand
GTCTTTACCACTGAATCCTTCTTCATCCATACCCACCTCACCAAATTCTTGTCCGGCATAAACCATCATGGGGTTGGTGTTCATACAAGCCGACACCACCAAAGCCGGGATGGCCTTGAGAGCATCGCCCGCAAAGAACTGAGAAGCAATGCGCAACTCATCGTGGTTTTCGAGAAAATTCAACATATGACTTTGGATATCACCCACTTGTTGCCAACACTGACTAATGGCTGAAGCCGATTGGCGACCTTGCAAAATGGCAAAGAGAGTGTCATACAATCCCACCTTATCATATAAATAATCGAAGTGGCCTCGACGGATATAGTCTCGATATTGTCCGGGGTTATATACCTCAGCGATGAACTCAATGCCTGGATGATGGGCTTTTACCTGTGGTATCGCCCACTCCCAAAATTCGACGGGTACCATCTCTGCCATATCACAACGAAAACCGTCAATATTCTTGTTTGCCCAGAACAACAAGATATGCAGCATCTTGTGCCAAGTATCAGGAACAGGGTTGAAGTATCTTTGCCATCCGTTCATGTAATCGATGCCGTAGTTCAGTTTCACCGTCTCATACCAATCGTTCTTACCTGGATAGGCATCAAACTTGTCATTACCTGTAGCTTTGGCAGGGTATTCATGATATAGCAGAGGTGAATCACCCTGCATATCGAATTGTCCTTGCAACTCAGTACGTGGGATGTAATAGAAATTATTGGTAGGACTGAAAGCAAAGTCGGTATTATCATTTTCACCCAACTGCTTTTCACCTGCAGGCAATTTGTCGCTGTGATACTGACGAGCCACATGATTGGGTACAAAGTCCATGATGAACCTCAAGCCAGCCTGATGGGTACGTTCCACCAATGACTCAAACTCCTGCATGCGTCCTGGGACATCCATCGCCAAGTCGGGATCTATGTCATAGTAGTCCTTGATGGCATATGGAGAACCAGCCTTTCCTTTCACTATAGCTGGGTGGTCGGGTTGAATGCCATAGCGTGAATAATCAGTTTGTGTAGCGTGCTCGATAAGGCCTGTGTACCATATATCAGTAGCGCCTAATTCTTTGATTTTCTGTAATGCAAGTGGTGTAAAGTTGGCCATCTTACCACATCCGTTCTGACGGAGGGTACCATTCTTTATACATTTCTCGTTTCCATTGCCAAACAAACGGGGCAATACCTGGTATATAATCTTTTTCATAACTTCTAACTTTCTAAAATTTCTTTTGCTGTATCATAGCCTGCCATAAAGATTTCCCTCGACTTGTCAAGGTCCATATTGCTATAGCCCGACAAGTTGACGGGTTCTATCAGCACATCAGCCATCTCTCGTTCTGCTACAGTATTAGAGCGAAAGATAAACTGATAACTACGTTCGGCGATACTTATGATATTCATTTTATAATCGTTTGTCATCAACGGACTGACATTGATGGCATAAATACGGTGACACTCTTCGCGAATGGGTGATACGGGCAGGTTCATCAGCACTCCCCCATCCACAAAATGGGTTCCCCTGATGGTAATGGGCGAAAAGAGGACGGGCATGCAACAAGATGCTGCCACACACTGGGCAATATCACCTTTACGAAAGAATACCGACTTGCCATGATCGAGGTCGGTGGCTGTAATGACCATAGGCACAGGCAACAGTTCAATGCGTTTGCGCTGCAGATGTGTGTGTAGGAAATCCTCCAGTTCGTTCAACTCAAAGAAGCCAGTGGTGGGCAATACAGGCTTGGTAAGGTCTGAGAATTTCAGTCCGTCGAAGAATTCCAACACCTGATAGGGTTCATTGCCGTCGGCATAGAGGGCACCTGCCAATGACCCTGCACTGGTACTGCTGATGATGTCAGGACGGATATCATGCTCTATCAATGCTTGTATGGCACCCAGATGGGCAAAGCCTTTGATAAAGCCTCCACTCAACACAAAACCAGTATGATATTTCTTGCTGACACCCATCTCTGAGCTAGTATTTCTATAATTTGCTCTGCTAAAGTAATCAATTTATTGCGATTTATGTGTTTCTTTCAGAAAAAATATGCTAACTTTGCATGATTTTATGAGGAAACTAAAAATTTCAATGATATGAATATCTCTTATAATTGGCTAAAAGAGTTTGTGGATTTTGATTTAAAGCCGCTGGAACTGGCTGAGGTACTGACTTCTATAGGTTTGGAAGTGGGTGGCGTAGAGGAAATACAGGCCATTAAAGGCGGATTAGAAGGGCTCGTTATCGGCGAGGTGCTGACTTGTGAGCCTCATCCCAACTCTGACCATATGCATGTGACCAACGTGAACTTAGGTATCGGTGAGCCTGTGCAGATTGTCTGCGGTGCCCCTAATGTGGCTGCAGGACAAAAAGTGGTGGTGGCTACCATAGGGACCAAGTTGTATGATGGTGACGAATGCTTTACTATCAAAAAATCGAAACTCAGAGGTGTCGAATCTTGTGGCATGATTTGTGCTGAAGACGAGATTGGTATCGGTACTGACCACTCTGGTATCATCGTATTACCTGACGATGCTGTGGTAGGCACACTTGCTAAGGATTATTATAACATCAAGAGTGATTATGTGTTGGAGGTGGACATCACTCCTAACCGTGCCGATGCTTGTTCCCACTACGGTGTGGCACGCGATCTCTATGCTTACTTGGTGCAACGTGGTATTCCAACCGCTTTGCATAAGCCAAGTGTGGATGATTTCAAGGTGGACAACCACGACTTAGATATCAATGTAACTATCGTGAACAGTGAGGCTTGTCCTCGTTATGCTGGCATCACCGTCAAGGGCGTTACCGTAAAGGAGAGTCCTGAATGGTTGCAGAATGACTTGCGCATGATTGGCTTGCGTCCTATCAACAATATAGTGGACATCACCAATTATATCTTGTTTGCTTACGGACATCCGATGCATTGCTTCGATGCCGACAAGATCAAGGGCAATCAGGTAATCGTGAAATGTATGGCTGAAGGTACTCCATTCGTTACCTTGGATGGTGTGGAGCGCAAGCTGAGTGCTCGAGACTTGATGATTTGCAACGCTGAGGAGCCGATGTGTATCGGTGGTGTATTCGGTGGTTTGGAGTCTGGTACTACTGAGGAGACCAAAGATGTGTTCTTGGAGAGTGCTTACTTCCACCCTACTTGGATTCGCAAGACGGCACGTCGTCATGGTCTGAGCACCGATGCTTCTTTCCGTTATGAGCGTGGCATTGACCCAAATAATACCATCTATATCCTGAAGTTGGCTGCTATGATGGTGAAAGAGCTGGCTGGTGGTGAAATTTCATCTGAAATCAAGGATGTTTCTTGCAAGGATTTCCCACCGTTCCGTGTGGAGCTTTCTTATCAGCGTGTGAACGAACTGATTGGCAAGGATATTCCTGCTGAAACAGTGAAGAGCATCGTGAAGAGCTTGGAGATGGAGATTGTGAACGAGACCAGTGAGGGTATCACTCTTGATGTACCTCAGTATCGTGTAGATGTTCAGCGCGATTGCGACGTGATAGAGGATATACTGCGCATCTATGGCTATAACAACGTAGAAATACCAACAACTCTGAAATCAAGCCTCGTGGCTGAGACAGAGACGGATAAATCTAACAAGTTGCAGAATCTGGTAGCTGAGCAGTTGGTAGGTGCTGGTTTCAATGAAATCATGAACAACTCACTGACCAAGGCTGCTTATTATGACGAACTTACTTCCTACCCTGCTCAGAACTTAGTAAGACTGATGAATCCGCTGAGTAGCGACCTGAATGTAATGAGAGAGACATTGCTGTTTGGTGGTTTGGAAACCATCGCTCGCAATGCAAACCATAAGAATCCTGACTTGAAGTTGTTTGAGTTTGGTAACTGCTACTACTATCGTGAAGGGAAGAGTAAAGAAGAGAGGGCTTGGGCGCCCTACTCTGAGAGCTATCACCTGGGATTGTGGCTGACTGGTAAGGACAAGCAGGGCTCTTGGATTCATGCCGACGAAGAGAACAATGCCTACATGCTGAAGGCTTATGTGGAGAACGTACTTGGTCGTATGGGCTTACGCATGCGTGACCTCGCCATCGAGAACCTGAGTACTGACATCTATGCATCTGCTATCGTGATTAAGACACAGGGAGGCAAGCGTCTGGCAATGATTGGTTCTGTAACTCGCAAGATACTGAAGCAGTTTGACATTGACAATGCTGTGTATTTTGCTGACATCAACTGGGTGGAGGTGATACGTAGCATCCGTTCACTGAAGGTGAGCTTCAAAGAGCTGCCTAAGTTCCCTGCTGTTCGCAGAGACTTGGCTTTGCTGGTTGACAAAAGTGTGCAGTTTGCACAGATTGAAAAGCTGGCTTTCGATGCTGACCGCAAACTGGTGAAAGCTGTCAACCTGTTTGATGTGTACGAAGGCAAGCACCTGGAACCAGGCAAGAAGTCGTATGCTATCAGCATCACCCTGCAGGATGAAAACCAAACTCTGAATGACAAGGTGATTGAAAAGGTGATGCAGAAAATCATCAAGAGTCTGGAAGAGAAAGCTAGTGCAAGATTGAGATAAAGAAAATTAATATTAACATAAGAACATTGGCACGAACTTGACTTATCAATGCTCAATGTTCAATAAAACAAATACCAATGGGAAGAGCGTTTGAATATAGAAAAGCTGCAAAGTTGAAGAGATGGGGTCATATGGCTAAGACCTTCACTCGTCTGGGTAAGCAAATCGCCATTGCCGTTAAAGCTGGTGGCCCAGAACCTGAGAACAATCCTACGTTGCGTTCACTCATCGCTACCTGTAAGCGCGAGAATCTGACTCA
>JAEEOD010000195.1 GCA_016284115.1 Bacteroidaceae bacterium | reverse complement strand
AGAACGGCTTGGTGCTACATTGACTCGCCTTACATCAAGGGCAAAGGCAGAACCTCCAGCAGGGAGATACAAAACTGCATAGTCAACTGTCATTCCCTGTATTCGGTCAATCGTCTCTACCGTAAAGTCCTTCAACTTGCGTCTGTCGGTTTGTAACTCGCTTTGTAATTTCTTGACTGTCTCACGGAAAGGCGATATAATTGCTACGCTACTTTCTGGTCGATGCTTCTCTATTGTTTGAACGAGTTCAGTAATAAAGTTGAGCGACCTGTCATTGTAGTTCTGGTCAACGAACCCACTAATGAACTTATACAATACGCCACCTTCACGTGGGAAATACTTTTCACTCAGTCCGTTGAAATCTATATACTTCTTCTTCACTGAGCGGAAATTGTTGCTGTAGAACAGCTTGGTAAGTTCTGCACTTTTCTGAGTTAAACGGAAGGTCGTGACGATTCTGTAACTCTTAATTGATGTACCTAAAGCGTAGGCACTCATTCCGTTACATTGAACATCTACATTCCATAGTTCATATTCTGGCTTTTGACCAAGCCCTTGAACTATAGGAGGTAACTGCATAGGGTCACCAACTATCAGGCATTGATTACCCAATGTCTTGAATGCAACGATAGTAGTCAGGAATGCCTGAGAAGCCTCTTCAATGACAATCAAGTCAAACATTCCTTCAGCAGCTTTGCCGTTACTATTCACACCGATGACAGAAGACAGCTTATAGTAGGTGGTGCATAGCAAACTGCCTTTGGGGACAACCAAATCACTTTTGGCAGCTTTTAATCCTACAGCGGTCTTTGCTTCATCAGCTTTGAGCGAAGTCTTGAATATCTTGCCATCAGCCAGTTCTTGGCTTAACGGGGATTGTTTTGCCAATTCCACGAGCCCTGTATTAGCCATTGTCGCAACACATACCGTTTTCTTCTGTTTGAGGTAAGATGAAACGATAGTTGCGATGGTGTAACTCTTACCAGTTCCTGGAGGCCCTTGAAGAATACAGCATCCATCATTGCTCAGAGTATTCGATACCGTATCAGATACGATGTCCGGCTGACTTTCTGAATAAGCCAGTTCTTCTGGTTGCCACTCGTCATAACTGATTTGTGGCTTTAGAAGCAACTCTTTTGAGTCGTGATGACTATGTGTATAGTAAGCAAGATTGTCGAAATACTCAGTGGGAGGGTAAGAGTCATACAATAATGCTGTTATCATGTTCCCTCTATTGTTCACACATTCGTTAATAAAGGCAAACATTTCAACATCAATCGAACCGCAGACAATATAATCATATTGGGTATCTGGACTCTTCCTGAAATATAGAGGCATAATGTCTGACTCTCCCATGCGCAGACCTTCACCATCATGGAATGTGCGGAATGTAATATCCCACATGAGAGCACTCTGACCATAAGTGTCTTTGGCTTTCTTTGTCACGATGCTGAAACTCTTCATCATTTTCAGTCGAGGAGCATAGCCCTTACGAATCTTAATGGTAATATGGCCAGACTTTGGTGAAGCATAGACAATAGTACCCACATTCAAAGCCCCATCTTTAAGCAACATGCTTACCGATGAGTCAAGAATGTAGCTGTATGCTCTTTCAACTTCACGCTTTTGGTCGCGGAAGAAGCGTACATAATTGTTTATCGTCTCATTATTTGTCATACCAAATCTGGATCAAATTCATTATCATTCTTAGAACTCGTATCTGATGGCTCAAAAATGAAATCATCCCCATGAGTCTTTATAGTTCGTATCATCGTGTAGATATTGCCATCCATTCCTGGGAAATGGGAGTCATACACCTTGTTCACGAAGCGACCTTTATCATTACCTGTCACTTGTACAAGTATAGCGTCTTTGTCTATCATATCCATCAACTCTTTCTGAGAGCGGATATAGAGGAACTGGTTTGCTTTCTTGCCATAATACATACAGATGATGCAGTTCTCATACTTTACTCGATTCCATATAGAAGGAGATACATACAAGATACCACCTCTGGCACTGCAACGATGAACATACTTGCCGGTCTTGGTCTGCATATATTTATGACCTTTGGAGATAAATTCTTTCTCCGACATATTTGGTTCACCAATTTCTTTCTTCACGCTATTGTAGAATCGCATTCTGACGAGATAGTTCTCATCGACGATTGAATCACGGTCAAATGCACGTCCTAACAATGAACTCAGACGAGAAATTTCCTCTTCTGTTGCCTCTTTGGTTTCCAATGTGGTCGCTTCTTGCTTACCAACATTGAATTGCCTATGGCTTGTTTCATCTGGGTCATAGCCCATATAGTTACGACGCTTGCCCGTGCTTTGTCTTTCCCTTCTTGGCCTTTCTTCATCATCGTATCGACGTTCTGACCGTTCAGAAGAAGACTCTCTATGACGTGTCGGAGTCTCAGAACTCTGCCTCTCGTTAGTTGTACGCTCTGGGTACGAACGAGAAGGATGTTCTTGGTTAG
>JAEEOD010000015.1 GCA_016284115.1 Bacteroidaceae bacterium | reverse complement strand
TCTCCATCGTACTATCCTGGGGTAAGAACTTCATGCCCGTCACCGACTTCTTCATCGACTTTGTGCCGATGTACAATAAGTTCCGTGCAGTGTCGTCGATTCTCGTCATTGCGGAGTTTAGCATTCCTCTGTTGGCGATGCTGGCACTGAAGAAAATCATAGATAAGCCATCGGAGATGAATTTCAAAACGCCAGCTTTCTGGACAAGTTTGTTGTTGACGGTGGGTCTTAGCCTATTCATCTGGTTCTCACCAGAGACCTTCACAGACTTTATTCCTGCCCAAGAAGCACAAATGTTACAAAATGCTGTTAACCAAGGCGGTATCCCTGCCAACGAATTAGCAGGCATCATGGCTAACTTGAGTGATATGCGTGCCGCAATGGTTTCTGCCGATGCCTTACGTTCACTTATAATCATTCTTATAGGCGTAGTGATGCTTTTGTTTTTCACTAATGCCAAGTTACGCAAGGATATTGTTATTGGTGGTATTACCATCCTATGTTTGTTTGATATGTGGCAAGTTAACAAGCGTTACCTCTATGACGACCAGTTTGTAGATAAAGATATACGTACTACCACCTTTGCACAGACCGAAGCAGATAAATACATCTTGGAGGATACAGAACTTGATTATCGAGTGCTAAACTTTGCAGTCAGTGCCTTTAACGAAAACAACACTTCCTACTGGCACAAGAATGTGGGTGGCTATCATGCCGCTAAGTTGCGTAGGTATAATGAGTTGATAGAGACTCGTCTTAAATCTGAGATGCAAGATGCTTACCAAGCTATCGCTGAAGCTGGAGGTGATATGGAACAAGTAGATCCATCCAAATTCCATGCCCTTAATATGCTTAACACCAAATATTTCATCCTGCCTACTAAAGAAAGTCAGATACCTATAGAGAACCCATACGCCTTGGGAAATGCTTGGTTTGTTAAGGAAGTGAATTATGTGGCTAATGCAGATGAAGAACTTGATATGTTATCTACCAGTAACCCTCATGTTATAGCTGTTGTGGATAATCAATTCAAATCGACACTAAAAAACGCTACTTCTTTCAAGGTAGATGATGATGCCTTTATAGAACTTACTGAATATGAACCAAACAGCCTCACCTACCAGACTCAGAATCCATCTGATGGAGTGGCAGTATTCTCTGAGGTGTATTACCCTGATGGTTGGCAAGTAGCCATTGATGGTGAACCTGTAGAATTGGCTCGAGCCAACTATGTACTACGTACCCTCTATGTACCAGCTGGCAATCACACCATCCAGATGACATTTGACCCACAAAGTATCCATATCACTGAAGCTATTGCTTATGTAGCTATGGGTCTCTTAGTGGCTATCATCATAATTGCTATCATAAAGAAAAAGAAATCACTAACAAATAAATAATAATGGATAGTACTCGACAGAATAAAATCTCCCGCCTAATTCAGAAGGAGTTAAGCGACTTGTTTCAAAAGCAGACCCAAGGCACACATGGCGTACTAGTGTCTGTAAGTGGTGTTCGAATTAGTCCTGATTTAAGCATCGCCAAGGTGTATCTCAGCATTTTTCCATCAGAAAAATCAGAGGGGTTGTTGAAGAATATCACCAGCAACATGCGTACCATTCGCTATGATTTAGGTCAAAGGGTACGCCATCAGTTGCGCATCATCCCTGAACTGAAGTTCTTTGCTGATGACTCGTTGGATTATGCTGAGCATATCGACAACCTAATTAAAGAGGCAAAGGGTGATGGCTACAAAACACCAGAAGGACCAGAAGAAGACTACTTGAATAATCAATGAATCTACCACTTTATATTGCCAAGCGTTACCTCTTTGCCAAGAAGAAACACAACGCCATCAATATCATCTCTGCCATTTCCGTATGCGGAGTAGCATTGGCTACCCTCGCTATGGTGTGTACACTATCGGTATTCAATGGTTTCCACGAGATGGTGGAGGGCTTGTTTACTGCTTTCGATGCGCCTCTGAAAATAACTGCTTCGCAAGGCAAGGTGTTCAGTCAACAAGATAGTAGGATACAGCAAATCCTCCAAATACCAGAGGTTGAAACGGCTATGCCTACTATCGAAGAAAATGCTATGGTGCAATATAAAGACAAACAACTGATGGTGACTATCAAGGGAGTGGATGATACATTTACCCAAATCACTGAAATTGATAGTATTCTTTATGGTAGACAACAATTTCTCTTGCAGGAAGAAGGGGTGGACTATGGCATCATAGGAATGGGAGAAGCCTCAGCATTGGGAACAGGTTTACAATTCGTTGACCCTTTGCTCGTCATCGCCCCCAAGCAACATGTACGAGTGAACATTGCCAATCCTGGAGCTGCTTTTGCCAGAGGCTATTTGCACTCGCCTGGGTCACTTTTTCTAGTCAACCAAGAGAAATACGATACACAATATATCCTTACCAGTCTTTCGTTTGCGCGCCAACTCTTTGGTTATCGTGATGAGGTATCGGCTATGGAGATTAAGTTGAAATCGGGTACTAACGAACGTCGAGTACAAGCCAAGATGAAAGAAATTATAGGCGATGAATTCCAGATACAGAACCGATTTGAACAACAAGCCGATGTATTTCGCATTATGGAGATAGAGAAGTTTATCTCCTATCTGTTCTTGACATTCATCCTAATTATCGCCACTTTCAATGTGATTGGCTCATTGAGTATGCTGATTGTCGATAAGCGAGAAGATGCCCAGACCTTGCGCAACTTAGGTGCCGACAACCAACTGATTGAGCGCATCTTTATGTTTGAGGGTTGGCTCATTGCAGCTTATGGCGCCATAGTAGGCATCGTATTAGGAGTTATACTTTGTTTGATCCAATACCATTTCGGCATTATCACATTAGGCAATAACTTTATTGTTGAGGCCTATCCTGTGAGTGTACACTTTATTGATGTTCTATTGATTTTTATTACCGTACTAGTAGTAGGCGCCCTCTCCGTCATTTTCCCAGTGAAGTATATGAGTAAACGTTTGATGCAACACTTGTAGCCCGATAGAACAACAACCACTGTGCTCCATAATAAGGCACCATAATGAACCAAGAAGCATTGTCTATCGGGGTAACAAACTTATTCCAAGCCAAGATAAAGTCAGATATTACGAATAAAGTAGCACCAAAAGTAAAGAGCCAGTCTTTTTGCAGTAGAGAGCTCCATAACATCGTTAATATCAGCAGACAATAAATTATTACCCCTATCTTTATTATGCCAGAAGGTACCATTGGTACCACCTTAATAAAAGCAAAGACACCGATAATGATACATGGTATGGCCAAACCTAAGGCAACCTTCCAATCAGGTTTGTTTCTTAATCGACTGATAAAGTAGCAAATATACGCCACATGCGCCAAAGCGAAAAGAGCCATCTGCCTGAAGAAATTGCCCTGTGTGCCTTGCCAATCGCCCAAGGCAGAGAACACCAGCCCGTATGCCATCCATATACTGATGTGCTTATAGTCAATAAGGGCCATTACCCCCAAGAAAGCCACAGGATAGGCTAACTTGCCAGGACACTGCACAGGACTGAAATACAGAATGGCAAGTGCCACGAAAACAACAC
>JAEEOD010000194.1 GCA_016284115.1 Bacteroidaceae bacterium | reverse complement strand
TTTCCTTCATGCTTCAGAACTCCAACCTTCTGTAAAGCAGAAAGGTCACGTTCGATGGTGCGTTGGCTCACCGACAACATCTCCGACATTTTTCGGCCTGTTATTGTCGGAGACTCTTTGATAAGATTGAGTATTTTCTGCTGACGCTCAGTGAGTTTCGTCTCCTACATGTCTCCGTCATGGTCTCCGACATTGGGAGTGTCAGTGAGAGCGGAGATGGTCCCGTCATTATCAATGCCAAAGAAAAGAGAACCACCCAAGCCATTGGCAAAAGCACTTACACTCTTCAACCAACTCTTAGGCTTCTTTTCTTCAAGCATCACCTTGAAATCGTATGCAGTACATTCTGCTATCAGAGTGTTTAATTCCATTGTATATGAATACTCGTTTCTTATCTTGCAAAGGTACACATTTTTATTGAGAACAAGGCATAAAAATATTGTTTCGCGCGTAATTTGAGCAAATTTTATCTAAAAACTCATCTTTGGGAGAGTAAAATTGTGATAATTGAAGTTTTTTAATTACCTTTGCAACGCTTAGTGGCGAAATGCCATCTTTGCAAGACATAAGCTCAATTGCCTTTGAAATCACCACCTCAAACAATGAGAGCAAACAGAACATGGATGGAGCCGGACCAGTATTGGCGTAGGCTTTTCCGTATCATGTTCGGGTTTGTGGTGAACCTCATAGGCGTATGGAGTAAACTTGCGCCATTTTTCAATGACTTGAGTGCAGGCTATGAAACAGAAGATTTATTATAGAGCCGATGGGTAATGGCATATAAGCTCCTACTTTTTACAATGAGAAGATTTTTATTCTTTATGCTTGTATTGCTTACAGTATGTGCATCTGTGGAAGCAAAAAAAGTAAAACCTGTACAGAAATCAAGTTGGGAACTCATTTCTACCCATTCTGAAAAAGGAAAACTTGTTTCTTTTAGTTGTATTTTAACAAGTATGGCACCAGGCTTTTTGAGTAGTTTCGTTTGTGAAAATGGTACGGATGAAAGAATCTTTATTGAGTGGGAAAATGCAAGGTTAAATGGGGGTAAGGTGATTTTTGGAGATGACACCAGACTTTCTATGAGAAACCCAAAAACTGATGAGGCTGTATCACCTCATGGTAGCTCTATCATAAGAGAAATAGCAAGCATGGATCAAATTCATCCAGATATAACTTACGCGCTATTTCCTGCCAGTGTAGACAAAGTACTGAAAAAGGAATTGGGAAAGAAAGGAACTGTCGAGGTGAAAATACCTGTTCGTTTTGCGGATAATCATATAGAAGAATACACGCTTATCTATTCAAGATGGTATGAAATGCCACAGATAGATTAGTTTTTTACAATGACAGCCGTTTTCTCTGTGGTGGAAGAAAGAGGACAATATACTATATGTTGTGATTCTACGAATCAAAATTAATACCTTTTATCTTCTATCTACTTTTAAAAGTGAACCTCAAAAGTTTCTTTTGTCTAACTTTCGGGGTTCACTTCAGTAATCTTATTGGGCTTACTTGTCTTAGATAAATATCGTTTTTGTGATGCTAGACTTATTCACTCAGTGTCAGATCACTCTGTTGGATATTGTAGATATGACCAAACTCCAGTGGTGTCTTGAACTCTCTCACCGTTATTTCGTTATCAGTAGCGTATAATTCAAATTCATCAGTGTATTCATTCAGCTTGATAGTTAGGCTGGTAATATCACCCTTTTTCATCATTGCTATATAGCAGTCATCTACCAGTTTACCATCTTTAAGAGCAGGATTTCTGATGTTAACATAACCACCAGTACCACGATTATAATTAAAGCCTTCGTCTGAAATACTGAAATTATATCTCGAAACAATATTATCATTATACACAGTCATTAAGTAAGATTGATCCCCTGTCGCATTATTAATCAACTGTGTCCCTGCAGGTATCTTAAGGAAGATAGTCTTAGACTCCAGGGTGACACTGGCAGGGAATTCACCGTCTGTTACGGTAGTCTCTGTCGTCAGCCAGTCATTAGAACTTAAACTACCTTGCACATAGCTACCACTGAGAGTCCCATCTTGCACACTGACATCAAAAGACTCGTAGTCAGCATCCAAAGGATCAACCCAAACCAAGACATTGGTGGTACCAGTGGCAGGCAATTTGCTGTCACTCTTTTCGAATACTGCAGAAGTGGTGCCTGCACCGCTCTTCAAATTAAAATTTTCTAGTACTGCAGTATTATCTTCACCCAAGAAGAGTATGCTCAATTTGTCTGTAGAAGCCCATGTACGCTTCAAGCTTACGCCATCGACAGCCAAGGCAGAGCGAGTGTCTGCACCAGTGCCTACATTGATGGTTACCACGCGCGTCTGCGCTGCAGGCATCACTGGTTCTTCATTATTACTGCAAGCGGTAAAAGCCGCCATGCAAGCCATTCCGAGTAAAAGATTTCTTGTTTTCATACTTATTCCTCCTTTCTGTTATGGCAAGTCAGATCCTGGCACTTCGCCTGGAATGATGAAGCTGGCAGCAATCATGCCCTGCAGCTCGATGTCGATCACTTGCACCTCTGGTGCAGCATAGTTTTTCTTTTTTTCATCCATAACCGTAAAATTTTAAAGGTTAATACTGTTGCAAATATAACTAAATTATTGGAATCTGTTATAGTTTTCTGTAAAAAAGTATGGAAATCCAATGAAAAATACATTTTTATTTGCAATTCAGCAGACCATCCGTCGAGTAGGGGCGTTGGATATAAAAAGGGATGCACCATTGGTACATCCCTTTGTTGTTTATTCTATGATTCTTCAACTAGTCTTAATAAAGTACTTTCATCATTTTGGAGGAAGTGCCATTGTCACCGTAGCTGTATAATACATAGCAGGATAATCAACAATAGACTGACCAGAATGTACTTTGCTAGTAGCTCTTACTGTAGCAGTATAATATAAATCGTCTTCACCAGTTGCATTAAGAGTCATTTCTGTTCCACTCATTTTTGGAAGTGAAACATAAAACTCATCAGTTGCAGGATCTAGTGTAACTTCTTTTTCTGATTCAGTACTACTCATCTTAACACTGAACTTTTTAACTCTCAGAGATTCTCCCAAATTATCTTTCAATGTGAATTTATAAATATCTAACTCTGGTTTTAACGAAAGAGTTTCAGCAAATGATGCTACACCACCTTCCACCTTTAAGGTAGTAATTGCAGTTTCAACATCACGGTCCTTAGATAGCTTTCCGTCCTGGTTGTTAATAAAGTCAAGTTTAAGCCGACGGTAAACTCCATCTGCAGCAGAAGCAGGATATACAACATAACAACTCTTCACCATCAGTCAGTGTCTTGTCTATTTCTGCAGTAATAGTAGCTGAACCATCATCATTTACTTTAGATACAGTAGCAACAAACTTTCCCCAGTTACTGGAATCTTCTTTCTCATCATCAGTTGCATCTTTATTTATCAAATAGCCAAAATGGATTTGATCATTTACCTCCCAAGCGTTAGAAAGAGAACCGTCTTCATTCTCCACCAAAGTAGAACGGGTGATACCAGCATCCAAGCCCTTTGGTCCTATAGTAGCTACAAAAGGTATTTTCCCCTGTTCAGGAACCTGAACGTCATTCATGTCGTTGCTGCACGCTGCAAAAAGCAGGCTCAGCATAGCAATACTTAATAATGATTTAGTTTTCATGATTTTTAGTTTTAAGCGTTAGACCTGAATGTTAATTAAGAACCAGTAGTTATACCTTCACCACCACTTGGAAAACCATGTAATGGATCAACACCACCGCTAGCAGCTATCATGCCTTGCAGTTCCATTTCAATTACCTCGCACTGAGGTGCAACATAGATTTTCAATTCTTCTTTCATATTGATATGAATTAAAGGTTAATATTTATCACATAAATAGAGAAAATGCCAAAGATTATCACTTTTCCATGTGTTAAAAAGTTTAAATGCGTTATTTTCTGATGCTCAGGGGGCTATTGCCCATTGCACTTTTGGTACATGTAATAATTAAGGGATGCACCAACGGTACATCCCCTTTATCGTTTATAGTGTTTGTTATGCTATCATCATACTATAGCACCATCAAGTTCCAGATTTTCAGTAGTAATCTTGAATACACTTCCTGCATCAGAACCAGCTACGGAAACGGAATTACCATCTCCATCAACGATGTTATAAGTTACATGAGTACCAACCGTAGATGGAGCAGCAACATCCAATTGTAAAGCTGATGTTTTCGCAGTACCTCCAGTTGGTATTACAATATAAATGTCAACAGCAGTTTGTACACCATCAGAAGTTTCTTCAAACAGTGCTGTTGAGCCAGCATCGATTGTAATGTTGCCTGTTACTGGGGCAGCAGGTTCTATTGTAATTCCAGTCATTATATTATTTCCTAATAAAGTGATAGTAGCTTGAGAAAAATCACCTTCTATGCCATTAAGATATGGGAAAACTGTGCCAGCAGGAATAACGAAAGCGCAACTGACAGGTGTCAGTGTCACTTCTATATCATCATCCGTACTTGAAAATGTAACTTGACCATGAGCAAATGTATAATTAACCAAGTCTTCAAATAGACCTGTCTGGTTGCTTAAATCAAATCCAGTTGTCAGATAAGTAGCAGGATACCAAACATTGTATTGTGTGCCAACTGTAGGCATAGTACTTCCTACTAAATCAAATCTAGACTTTTCACCGCTTCCTGCTGCTTGATAGGTAATACCAGCAGGAGCATCTGTTGCCAAGCCAATCTGATCGCCAGCTGTCCAAAAACCTTTAATTCCTGCGGATTCACTATAATCAGAGAATGATAAACGTGTGTCGGCTCCTTTGCCCAAAGTCACAGTTATTGAACGACCCACCTGGGGTTGCTCTACTATTACTTCTTCATCGTTGCAAGCTGTCAATGCCATCAGGCCAAGAACACCTGCCAAAAAACTTGTATATTTCATCTTTCTTGCTTTTTAAATGATTAGACTTTTAAAAGGTTAGCGTATTAAAGGTTATTCACCTCCACTTAAATCAGCTGGAGTCCAAGAAGGAGCACCAACACTTGCGGCAATCATGCCCTCTAGCTCAATGTTAATTACTTGCACCTCTGGTGCCTCATAAATCTGTTTCATAAGCAATAAGTATTTAAAGATTAAACATTAATTTTAATGTAAAAGAATTAGAATTTAAGGTATTCTCTTTGCAAATGTAAAGATTCTTAAGAAAAAATCAAAGAAATGTAACAAAAAAACACTTGAACAACGAGCAGATGAATAGCTGATAGCTGTCAGAGCAGCTGCATAATAAAAAGGGGATGCACTATTGGTACATCCCTTCATTGTTTATAGTTTTAACACTTTATGCTATCATCATACAACAGCGCCACCCAACATCAGATTTTCAGAAGATAGGGTATATACATATCCTGGTTTAAGTACAGGTAATCCACCTGTAGGTACCACAATATCAATAGTCGCATGCGTGCCAACAGTAGATGGAGCAGCAACATCGATTTTTAAAGCACAGCTCATTTGTTCACCAGGTATTGGCAAAGCGATATAAATGTCAACAGCCGTACGTACAACATTATCTGTATCTCTTACTGTAAACAGAGCAACTTCGCCAGAATTAATACTTATACTGCCATGTTCTCCCATAGACTCTAATTCAGATGCATCCCATTTGTTAATCACTTGATCTCCTGAAATAGTAAGGGTCGCTTGAGTATAATCACCTTCTATCATACCAAGGCCTTCGATAACTGTACCTTGAGGGATACATAAAACTGCACAGATAGGCTCAAGTTCTATAGTGTCTTCAGCTTTGCCATCTTTAAATACAACACCGCTACCTGCTGCATAGGCATGTTTACCCAGGTCTTTAAGGAGTCCCGTCTGATTACTGAAATCAAAGCCTTCTGTCCGGAAAACATCGGGATAAGAAACAGTGTATTCTTTTCCATCTTCAATCACACCTTCTCCTACTAAAAAGAAGTTAGCAGTTTCGCCTGTACCATTAGTTTTAAAAACAAGCACATCTCCATCTGAACCTGCAAACACGGCAATCTTATCATTTGCCTCCCAAGCACCTTTAAGCAGCAAGCCATCAACAGTGTTCACTTTTTCAAAAGTCACACGAGTGTCGGCACCTCTGCCGTAGGTCACATTGATAGTTACAGCCTTAGCCACCTCAGGCTGGTCCATCTTTACTTCATCGTTATTGGTGCAAGCTGCCAATGCCATGAGGCCCAATGCACCTGCCAAAATACTAGTATACTTCATTTTTCTAGTTTTTTAAGTTTAACTTTTATTTTCAATCTCCACCAGTTAAAGAACCTGGACCAAAGATAGGAGCATCTACATCGCCGCTAGAGGCAATCATGCCCTGCAATTCCATTTCGATGGCATCAGCCATCGGAGCAACATACAATTTCTTTTTCATAACTCTGAAATTTTTAAAGTTGTTTTTATGTTAATTATTCTCTTGCAATGATTGTATATACGTCGCAAATATACATTTTTCCATTATCAATAGCAATAATTTGACAAAAAAACAAACAAATATAACAACAAAATTGTTTGTTGTGCCATCAACTTATCGCCACATAATAAACAAAAAGGGATGCACCTACTGGTACATCCCTTCGTTATTTTATAGCGCGTTTGTTAAACTAAATTGAATTAGAAGGCAAGGCAAGCTCTAACATGATGGCTGACCACATCCGTTTGACTAGTATAGAATTTTTTAGCGGGGAAGTTATAGTCCCAAGTAAAGTTATTTCCATACGGAGTACTAGCCCAATAACTTGCATTTTCCACTTTGGCGTTTTCATCGATAGCTTTCAATTTGTCTCGGAAACTACCAGAGTCAAACGCCATTCCTTCAGTTAATTCCTCTTTATATTTATCTCCACCGCAGCCTTCAAACATGTATTTAAAGTCATCAACAGAAGGCACACGCCAAGTGCCAAATGACACAGCATTTTTACTTGCCCATTCATCCACAGTGTCTTTTACTTTATTTCCCATCACATTGATGCTTGCATCCTCCAACGCTATAGCAAGGCCATGGGGAGCATCTGCTGAATTGTCGCTGAGGTAGGCTATCATGGCTACGGCTTTTACGCCAGTAGGCACATCAGAGATTGTGGAATAATACTTGCCATCAGAACCTAATACCATGCCTACTGAAGGGGCTAATTTCAGGTTCTTTTGTGCAAAGGTATAGATGCTGCCAGAATTATAAACTTCAGGCAGTGAGAAGGTTTTACCACCTACTGAAAGAGATGTGGGAGGTACAGACCAAGCAGCAACATACAGATTCTCATCTAACTTTCCATTTGTAAGGCTCACGCCTTTTACAGTGATATCACCGAGGGTAGGAGAATCATAGGGAACTTGCTTATTAACACCTCCACTGAAAACAAAATCCGAGGTGGTGGTTCCTGTACCTGTACCGAAATCTATGTCGGTAGGGAAATGTAGGATGAGCATAACAGGCTCGAAGAAATCTTTATCAAATAATTCAATCTTACCTTCTGTCAGTTTAGCATTAAATGTGAAACGATCATATTTGCCCAATCCCTCGAGAGTCCCATCTTGTATGGAAAAATCGAAGAGATTTTCGCTTATACTTTTATTAACATCGTAATTAGGAAGATAGACAATTTCAATTCCATCAGCAGACTTGTCTGCCAGCTGGCTGTCACTCTTTGCGAACCTGGCAGTTTTTGTACCAGCTCCCTCGACGAGATCAAAGACCTCGACGATTTCTTCATCAGTTAATGCATTATAGAATATCACCATCTTGTCGCCTTCGCCCCAAAATGCGTCCAGCCCACCTTCGGAAGTGGCTTCATAGGTGATACGCGTATCTGCTCCGCGTGTGAGGGTGAACTCCACATTGCCCTTCTGTCCTTCTTGTTGAGCCACCTGTGGTTCGTCATCGTTGCTGCATGATGTCAGGGCGTTGCCAGCTAAGAGTGCCATCATGCCCATCATTAAAGTGCGTAATGTCTTTTTCATACTTCTTACTCATTTAAAAGGGTTCAATACTTAAGGTTTTGGCAATTCGCCTGGGGCATATCCTGGCAAAGTTAATCCATCGGTGCTGGAAGCAATCATGCCCTGCAGCTCCAATTCAATTACCTCACACTGAGGTGCAGCATAGATTTTCTGTTCTTCATTCATATTCGTGAAATTTTAAGATTATTATTGTTGCAAATTTAGCCAAAAATATTGGAATATAATTTAGTTTTTGTAAAAAATATAGAAACCTTATGAAACATAATTAATTGCCCATTCACCAGACCATCCGTTCTCTTTTACCAACCTGAATGTCCAAAGTGGGAAAGTATAAAACAAGCCCGATGAAGATATGAAGTGAACCCCGAAAGTTAGACAAAAACTTTCGGGGTTTATTATGTCAACAAGAAAATACAAGATACATGGGTATGCAGATTTACTAAAATACATGCGTCTGCTGGAAGAGGGTAAATCCATTGATTCAATCTGTAATAAGTATGGAATCAATCACCATCGGCTTAAAGTACTAAGGGCAAAATACCTAATGTATGGGACAGCAGGGCTGAAGCAGAACCAAAGAATCAAGACAGATTTTTCATTAAAAAAGAAAATCATTATTGATATTGAAGAAAACAATCTATCTTTGTGCGCAGCTTCGCTCAAATATGAGGCCAGCCCTCAATGTATATCAACATGGCTACGGCAGTACAGGACAGGGGGCTTGGCAGCTTTGAATAGCACAAAAAAACGAGGCAGACCACCATGTATGGGCAGACCAATGAAAAATAGTAAGCCACTCACAGAGCTTGAAAGGCTTCGCAAGGAAGTGCAAGAGCTCAAGACAGAGAATGCTCTGCTAAAAAAAGTGAGAGCCTTAGTCGAGGAAAGGAATGCCCGACTACGAGAGATTGGGCACGAGCCATCGAAGAACTAAGGCGTGAAGGACACCCTCTGCAGTTTATGCTGCATAGAATAAAGATGGCTCGTTCTGTATTCTATTACCATATGTCGCATATGGACGACAGCGATGGATATGATGGAATCAGGGAACGTATAAAGCAAATTTATGACAATAATCATGGGCGCTATGGGTACAGGAGAATCTGTATGGAATTGCGCAATGAAGATATAATTATTAATCACAAAACAGTGCAGAAGCTGATGAACCAGATTGGACTTAAGGCAAAGACCAAGAAACGGCACTATCACTCCTATAAAGGGGAGATAGGCAGGATTGCTCCCAATGTGCTGGAACGTGATTTCTGCGCAAACAGACCCAATCAGAAATGGGCTACTGATGTTACACAAGTATGCATAAACGACAGAAAGCTGTACTTGTCACCCATATTAGATATGTTTGATGGAGGTATCATATCTTACACCATTTCTACCAGTCCAAATTTGAAGATGGTCACATCTATGCTCAAGAAGGCTTTGAAGAAGTATCCGCAACTGGATGGTCTCACTCTGCACTCGGATCAAGGCTGGCATTATCAACATAGAATATACCAGAGGATGCTTAAAGGCCATGACATCACTCAGAGCATGTCACGCAAAGGCAACTGCCTGGATAATGCTATGATGGAGAACTTTTTTGGCTTAATGAAGAACGAACTCTTATATGCTGACAAGTTTGAAAGTATAGAGGATTTTCAGAGAGCACTAAAAAGATATATTGATTGGTATAACAATAAAAGAATAAAACTGAGGTTAAAAGGAATGAGCCCAGTACAATACCGAGCTCACTACTATAGAGAAATAAAAAATTAACGTTTAATTTATCGTCCAACTTTTCGGGGTCACATCATATCTTCATCGGGCTTGTTTTATACTTTTTCACTCCCCCCACTTTCCACTAGCCTACCTACAAACTTATCCTCTTTCCTGCTTTCCCACATAACCATTTCACCATTTTCCCACTTCACCATTTTCCCACTTCACCATTTTCCCACTTCCCCACTTTCCTACTTCGGACATTAAGATTAATAGCACTTGCATTGCTTCTGCATGATTTCACCCTTAATCCCTCTTCTCGAGGGATTGTCTGTTTCATGGATTAAGAGACTGTCTGCAGGATTGCCATAAAATATGTTTTCATCAAATTTTCATTGCATGAACCAGAGATAAAAAGACATACTAATGCTTGGAGTATAAAAATAATGTTGTAACTTCGCAGGCATGAAGAGGATAGTAATACTGATGGTGATAATGGTGGCCATGACCTTGAGGGGTTGGGCGGATGACAATGTACAACCAGGACAGCAGGTGGCAATTAGTCAGGACTGCTACGGGACGGTGGTACCAGAGACTTTGGACAAGCTGGCGGAGTATAGCCGTAATGGCAACTTCGATATGTTTTCTACCTTCTTCAAGTTTGGCTATGCCACCTTCATAGACAAGAATATGAGGGCCACTGTGGTGAAGGTACAGGGCAACAAAGCACTGGTGAAGTTTGAGAACTTCACGCAGTGGTGGGTGCTAAAAGACGACCTTCATAAATCCAACTCTCCTGAATAAGAGATGGGATCGCGCAGACGAGACCTGACATCGATAGACGACCTGCCATTATCAAACATATTGATTGTATAGACAAAGATGTCTTCTGAATTTCTTACTCCTATTTCAATCACAAACTCATCGTTCTTTTTCTGATAATCATAATAGCTATCGATGGGAGCTGCAAAATTCAAGCCCTGACCTCCACCATAAGGAAGGTTGCGAGCTTCTCCAAAATAAGGCAGATGTGAAATCAGCGAGTCGTTTCTAACTTCCACGGAATAATCGGGTGTAAGACTTCTTGCGGAACCTCTCAACGGATACATGAAGTTGACACTTATCTTAAAATGGCGGTCGGACAATGCATTATACACCATGTTTGCTCGCTCTGCAGCTTTCTCTGGGCTCATGGCAATGGTGCCACAACCTACAAACAGAACCACTCCTGCCAACCATGCAATTGAAATCAATAACCTTTTCATATTTCAAAAATTAAAGTAACGTTTAGCATTGTAATAACAGATATCTTCTATCATCTGGGCGATGCGGGGCATCTCTTCTGCTGGTAACTCACCATTCTCTACATCTCGTCCTACGAGGTTGCACAGGATTCTGCGGAAATACTCATGACGAGGATATGAGAGGAATGAACGACTGTCGGTCAACATACCCACAAACCTGCTGAGCAAGCCTTGCAAAGAGAGCATATTGAGCTGGTTTTCTATGCCATCTTTCTGGTCGAGGAACCACCAACCACTACCCCATTGCATCTTGCCTGGTACACTGCCGTCTTGGAAGTTGCCTATCATGGTGGCTACCATAGCGTTGGCATTGGGATTGAGGTTATAGACTATGGTCTTGGCTAGGCATCCTTCGCTATTGAGGTGGTCGAAGAACTGTGCCATGCTCTTGGCGGTAGAGAACTCACCCATAGAGTCAAAACCTGCATCAGGACCTAACAGCTGGAACATCTTGGTGTTGTTGTTGCGCTGAGGACCATAATGGAACTGTTGTACCCACTGGCTATCGGCATCGAGCTCGGCAAAGTAGGTAAGCAGACCCGACTTGAACTTCAACTTCTCTGCCTCGGTTGCTTCGTCTCCTGACATGACCTTGACAAAGATGCTCTGCATCTCGTCTTCGGTTACTGGCTCGGCATAGAAGCAGTCTATTCCGTGATCGGACAACTTGCAACCATGCTGGGCAAAATACAAATGACGCAGGTAGAGGGCTTCGAGCAGATCGGTGTAGTTGTAAATGTCAACACCACTGGCCTCACCCAGACTTTCGATGTAGGTGCGATAGGTCTGTGAGTTGTCGATGGCCATTGCCTTATCTGGACGCCAAGCAGGTAACACTTTGATTTCGAATCCACTTGCAGCAATCTGTTCATGGTATTCAAGAGTATCTATTGGGTCATCGGTGGTACATACTGCTTCTACATTATACTTGCGCATGAGACCACGAGCAGAGAAATCTGGCTGTTGCAGTATCTCGTTACACTGGTCGTAGATTTCTTTAGCTGTATCAGGGTTGAGGAGTTTCTGAATACCAAAAGCTGTGCGAAGCTCCAAATGCGTCCAGTGATAAAGCGGATTGCGGAAGGTGTAAGGAATGGTCTCTGCCCACTTCTGGAACTTCTCCCAGTCGGAGGCTCCTCCTGTGATGAAATACTCATCTACACCATTGGCACGCAGGGCTCTCCACTTGTAGTGGTCGCCTCCAAGCCATAGTTCGGTGATGGAACGAAAACGGTGGTCTTCGGCTATCTCCTTGGGATTGAGGTGGCAGTGGTAGTCGATAATGGGCAACGCTTTTGCATGCTCGTGGTAGAGTTTGCAAGCTGTTTCGCTTTCTAAAAGAAAGTTCTTATCAAGAAATGTTTTCATAATATTTAATTCCTGTTTTTTCTTTGCCATAACGCAAAGAAAAAGAACCAAAAAAGAAAAGTCAAGGGCTGAACCTCCGAGGCTAAAATTACTTCGTGTTTGCTAAGAAAAAATAGACGAGCGCTTCACGACTCTTATTGAGTTCCTCCTATTTAGTCTCGACTCGGCATAGCTCAAGCATGCTTGACTCTGCTCTCGCTGCTCGCAAAAGTTGATTTTTTCTCTTAACGCAAAAACTCGAAATTAATTAACGCCTCTCCGCTTATGTCCTTTATTTAGCGTTCTATAAAACTCAAAGCTTCTTTACATTTGTCAGTGATGTATTGCCAGTCTTGGGCTTCTATCTTGTCTTTGGGGAAGAGCTTGGAGCCCATGCCTACGCAGAAGACACCTGCTTTGAACCAAGCGGAGAGGTTTTCGGCAGTGGGCTCTACCCCACCCGTCACCATGAGCTTTGTCCAAGGCATAGGAGCTAACAGACCTTTCACAAACTTAGGACCGAGCACATCGCCTGGGAATACCTTGATGAGGTCACATCCTGCTTCCTGGGCAAAGCCTACCTCGCTGACACTGCCACAACCTGGGGTGTATGGCACTCCACGACGGTTGCACACTTTTGCTACATCGGGATTGAATAATGGTCCTACAACGAAGTCGGCTCCCATCTGGATGTAGAGCGATGCGGTGGGGGCATCAACGACTGAGCCTACTCCCAATGCCAACTCAGGACAAGCCTCGAGGGTGTATTTCCTCACTTCGGCAAATACCTCATGGGCAAAGTCGCCACGATTGGTGAACTCGAAAGCTCGTACTCCTCCGTCGTAGCATGCCTTGACCACTTGCTTGGCAATCTCAACATCTTTGTTATAGAACACTGGCACCATCTTAGTGGCACCAATCTTTTGCATTACTGCTAATTTATCAAAATTACTCATATTTATTTCATTTGACTACGTCCTATTTTGTCACGACTCGGCAAACTCAATCAAGCTTGGATCTGCCCTCGCTGCTCCAAAAAGTGAATATGAAAATTAAACTTCTTTCATCCCTTGGGCAATACCCAGTTCAAGACCACGAAGCTCAGCAAGGCCACGTAATCGACCGATGAGCGAATAGCCTGGGTTGGTACGTTTGTGAAGGTCGTCTGCCATCTGGTGACCATGATCAGGGCGCATAGCAATGCTCTCGCCACGTTGTTGCTGAATCTCCAAGAAGGCTTTCATGACCTCTACCATTGGTACATCTCCCTCGAGGTGGTTAGCTTCGTAGAAGTTGCCTTCATCATCGCGCTTGGTACTGCGCAGGTGTACGAAATGAATGCGATTGGCAAAACGACGCATCATGGCGGGCAAATCATTGTCGGCACTGACACCCAACGAACCACAACACAAACATAGGCCGTTTGCTGGCGATGGAACGGCATCCACCAATGCTTGGAAATCAGATGCATTGCTCATGATACGGGGCAAACCAAGGATGGAGCATGGTGGGTCGTCGGGATGAATTACCAACTTCACACCAGCTTCTTCTGCCGCAGGAGTTACCTCTTGCAGAAAATAGATCAGGTTGGCTCGCAAGCGTTCAGGGGTGATATCTTTATATCTGTCGAGCTCTTGCTGGAACTGCTCCAACGTGAAGCTTTCCTCTGAGCCGGGCAAGCCTGCTATCATATTGCGCACCAACAGGTTTTTCTCCTCGTCGGTCATCTGCTCAAAGCGAGCCTGTGCCTTGGTTTTCTCTGCTTCGGTATATTCAGCTTCAGCACCTGGACGCTTCAGCAAGAAGAGGTCGAAGGCAATGAAAGCTGCACGTTCGAAACGCAGGGCACGACTACCATCTGGCATTTCGTAAGCCAAGTCAGTGCGAGTCCAGTCGAGCACTGGCATAAAGTTGTAGGTCACCACCTTAATGCCACACCAGCCTAAGTTATGCAGGCTCTTCTTGTAATTCTCGATGTAACGCAGGTAATCGCCTGTCTGTGTCTTGATATGCTCATGTACAGGCACACTCTCGACTACCGACCAACGCAGTCCGGCATCCTCAATCATGTGCTTGCGTTTCATAATCTCCTCTACTGTCCATATCTCACCATTGGAGATGTGATGCAACGCAGTAACGATGCCTGTAGCACCTGCTTGGCGGATGTCGCTCAAGCTTACAGGATCATTAGGACCGTACCAACGGAATGTTTGTTCACACAATACCATAGTTGTATGTTTAAATAGTAAATACGTTAAAGCCGCCATCGACAATGGCAACGGTGCCAGTTACAAACTGTGAGGCATCGCTAATAAGATAGTGGATGGTGCCACACAGCTCCTCGGGATTGCCCATGCGTCCCATAGGTGTCTGATGAATAATGTCTTGTCCTCGTTGGGTCCAAGAACCATCAGGGTTGGTGAGCAATGTACGGTTTTGCTCCGTCAGGAAGAAACCTGGAGCAATGGCATTTACACGAATACCCGTACTGAATTTCTTAGCCACCTCGGTAGCCATGAAAGCGGTGAAATTGCTTACACCGGCCTTAGCAACACCATAGCCTGCCACACGTGTCAAAGGGCGGAAGGCCGACATTGACGAGAAGTTGACGATGGCGCCCTTACCCTGAGCGGCCATCTGTTTCAGAAATACCTGCGTAGGCAAAACAGTGCCCATCAGGTTCAGGTTGAGTACCTTCTGAAAATCTTCTGGATTCAAATCAAAGAACGTACTGTCAGGACCGATTGTAGCTCCTGAGAGGTTGCCGCCAGCAGCATTCAACAGGGCATCCACCCTGCCATAAGCAGTCATGATATCCACCAGGTTCTGCTCTAGCTTCTCACGGTTCATCACATCGGTAGTGAGGTACATCGCCTCACCTCCTTTTGCCTTGATGTCGGCTACCATCGCATTGCCCACATCAGCTTTTCTACCCATAATCACCACCTTGGCTCCTTGCTCTGCCAAATAGAATGAGATGGCATGACCCAAAACGCCTGTGCCACCTGTGATGACAACTACTTTGCCTGATATATCAAATAAATTCTCCATCTTATTATTCAATTATTGCACATTCCACGTTGCAGAGTCATTGCCGTGAGCTGTGCGTACTTCCACCTGATTCACCCCCTTGTTGAGCTTCACATTCTCCCAAACAACGGTAGCATAGGCATCAGTTTTCTGGGTGCCCACCAGCTTGCCATTGATATAAAGTTTTACGTTTGGAGCTGTGGTAAACACAATGATATCTGTCACATCCTCTTTTCTATCTACATAGCGCTTTGAGCAGAGATGTACGGTCTGTTCAGCCTTGTTCCAGTTTGCTTTGTAAAGATAGAAAGCATCTTTGCGTGTCTGACGATTGTGTGTCACCAACCCCTTGTCGTTGATGTTGTTGGTATCACCCTCGGTACGCATTGACGAAGCAAAGTCGAACATGTTCCAAACGTAGGAGCCCCAAATATAGTCGCGCTCCGTTATCATCTTGATGTGCTTCATGTGAGAAACAGTTTGTTTCTCCTCAGGATGGAGTTTGCCACGAGGATTGTTGTATTCCTTATTGTCTTCATCAAACTTGCCCACATGCTGGTTGATGCTGGCTCCTGCACCATATTCGCTGATAGAAATCTTGGCATTGGGATAAGTCTGGTGCCAATTATCGAAGAAGGCAGCAAAATCACCTATCTTGCCATCGTACCAGCCAAAGTATTTGTTCCATCCCATCACATCAGTAATAAAATTGAAATCGCCTTCAAAGCAAGTAGCTGATGTAGTGAGGCGTATAGGGTCAAGTTGATGAGCAATGTCACTCAATTCTGCAGCTATAGCATTGTGACCGCCAGGAACCTCGTTGAAGATACCCCAGAACATGATACTTGGGTGGTTGTAGTTCTGGATAATCATTTCCTTGAGCTGCAAACGCAGGTTATCCTCAAACCCCTTATATGCATTATAGCCTGTGATGAACGGAATCTCTTCCCACACCACGAAACCACGACGGTCGGCCTCCTCAAACATGAAATGAGCCTGTGGGTAGTGAGCCAGGCGAAGGGCATTAACACCCATCTCCTGAATGATGTTCAAGTCGGTAATGTGGTTCTCCTTCGTCAATGCAGAAGCAATGCCTGCCCAGTCCTGATGACGAGATACACCACGCAACTTGAGGTGTTTGCCGTTCAGGAAGAAACCCTTGTTCTCATCTACAAAGAAATTGCGGAAACCAAACTGGTCTTCAACACGGTCTATCTCCTTGCCTCCTTTCTTTAAGATGGCAACTACTTTATATAAATATGGGTCGGCCATACCATCCCAAAGATGAGGATTATTGACACCTGCATTGATGGTTACTTTATCGTTGTTGATGATATTGCTTGTTTTGCTAATCACTACTTGGCCATTAGCATCTACCAATTGGAACTCAACTTCACAATCCTGATAGCCCGTTTTACTGGTAAGACGAATCTCTGCACTTACTTCTCCACGATCGGCCGTCAGCAATTTTTGCGTTACCTGTAAGCCATCAGAACCGAAATAGAGGGGAGAAATAGCTACATCATCAGTAATGATGAGCCATGCATCGCGATACAAACCACCATAAACATTGAAGTCGCCACTGAGGGTAGCCACATCAAAACGGTGACTGTTGTCGCAAGTAACCAACAGATAATTCTTCTGACCATAGGTAAGATAGTCGGTCAGCTCAAAGGTAAAGGCATTGTAAGCTCCTTTATGCTCACCCACCTGCACCCAGTTTACCTGCACATTGGCAACAGAACCGGCTCCCTCGAACTTAACAAAGATGCGCTTGCCTTTCCAGCTCTCTGGCACATCAATCTCTTTCATATACGAACCTTCACCACGATAGTAACCTCCATCGTTCATAAAGTCCTCGTCATTATAGGTATGAGGCAGGTTTACTACCTTCTCACCCTTCGGCACAAAAATATTAGGATAGACGCCCCAAACGCCAAAGGTTCCTTTTCTGAATTGCCACTCTTGATTGAGAGAGGAAACCTCTCTTGCGTTGACCGTTGACCATTGACCGTTGAACGTAAGCAACGCCAATGCCAGACCTAAGAGTCCAAATACTTTTTTCATAATATTATATTAAATTATTATTATTATCTTTATCCATTATCTCTGCACTCTGCCAGAAGCATCGCCCCCAGCAAGAGCCTCTACCTCAGCTATACTTACCATATTCACATCACCAGGAATAGTGTGCTTCAACGCCGAAGCAGCTACGGCAAACTCAAGTGCCTCACCCTGTGTAGGTTTGGTGAGCAAACCATGAATCAAACCACCAGAGAACGAGTCACCACCACCTACACGATCGATGATGGGATTGATATCATAACGTTTGGACTCATAAAACTCCTGACCATTATAGATCATCGCCTTCCAACCATTATGCGTGGCCGAGAACGACTCTCGTAAAGTTGAAGCCACATATTTGAAGCCAAACTCTTTGGCCATAGCCTCGAAGATACCCTTATAACCAGCTGCATCGGTCTTTCCTCCAGTCACATCAGCCTGAGGCTTGAAACCCAAGCAAAGTTCGGCATCTTCTTCGTTGCCAATACACACATCCACATATTGCATAAGGGGTTTCATCACACTCTGTGCCTTCTCCTTTGTCCATAATTTCTTGCGGAAATTCAGGTCACAGGAAACTGTTACGTTGTTGCGTTTAGCTGCCTCACAAGCCAGCTTCACCAACAAAGCAGCTTTATCGCTGATGGCAGGAGTGATGCCTGACCAATGGAACCAATCGGCCCCACGCATGATGAAATCGAAGTCGAAATCCGAAGGATCAGCTTCTGCTATTGCAGAATGAGCACGGTCGTATATTACCTTACTGGGGCGCATGGAAGCACCTGTCTCCAGGTAATAGATGCCCACACGGTCGCCACCACGAGCTATGTAGTCGGTCTTGACACCAAACTTGCGTAAGGAGTTAATAGCCGCTTGTCCTATCTCATGTTGAGGTAATTTGGTCACAAAAAAAGCATCGTGTCCATAATTGGCACAGCTGACGGCCACATTGGCTTCACCCCCTCCATATACAACATCGAAAGCATCGGACTGAACAAAACGGGTATTGCCAAGCGTAGAAAGCCTAAGCATAATCTCACCCAAAGTAACGATTTTCTTTCCCATAAAATCTATTTTTTATATTTATGGGAACAAAATTACGAAAAAACAAGAGCAGAACAAAAAAAAGCTTGTCTATTTTAAACTGGAATAAGGTAATTTATACATAAGATACAAAAAAAAGACAGAAAAACCAAAAAAGACAAAAAGATTTCATATCTTTGTAGGTCAAAATAATAGATAATATGATGAAGAAAGCATTATGTAGCCTGATGTTGGCTTTTGTCTGCATCGGTGCGATGGCTCAGCAGAAGCCTTTAATAGGAATCAGTACGGGATTTAGTGCGAGCGATAACTCAGCCAGTGTGAGATTCACCTATGTCGATGCAGTGGTAAACGCAGGTGGCATACCAATATTAATACCTTTAACCAGAGATTCTTTGGCTGCCGCTGAGGTAATTAACAAGGTGGACGGACTCATCCTGAGCGGTGGCGAGGACGTTTATCCTTTCTTCTATGGTGAGGAACCTGCTGGGGCATTGGGTGGTGTGAACTATGAACGCGATCGCAGTGACATGTGGCTCTTGCAGACAGCTGTGAAGCTAAACAAGCCTGTGCTGGGCATTTGTAGAGGTGAACAGCTCACCAATGTTACTATGGGTGGTACACTCTATCAAGATCTCCCTTCACAATTCCCTAACCGTCCTGTTCTTCAACACGGTCAGCGTTCCAGTGGTACCCTACCCATCCACCACGTGAATGTGGTGAAAGATTCCCATTTGTATGAAATCATGCAGCAGGATCAGTTGGCTGTAAACTCATTCCATCACCAAGCCGTAAAGGATGTTGCACCAGGCTTCAAGGTGGTGGCCACGGCACCCGATGGTGTGATTGAGGCAATCGAGGGCTTCCCTCAGTACAATATCCTGGCTGTGCAGTGGCATCCCGAATATTTCGCCCAGCAAGGCGAGGCGCAATGGATCAAGATTTTCGAGGACTTGGTTCAACGTGCTGGTGGTGTTCAATCAACCCTCAAGAAACCCAACATCAAACAACCAAGAATCAGATAACCCAATCTATATCGAACTATGAAAAGACTGGCTACCATCTGGATTGCATGCTTGTTAGCGCTGATTGTCAAAGCACAAGATACCTATACTGTGCTTGTGTCGTGCGATGGTTTCCGTTGGGATATGCCCATTTTGTATGATGCTCCAACCATGGATCAGCTCGCTAAAGAGGGTATTCAGTCGGATATGCAACCCTCCTATCCTGCCTCAACCTTCCCCAATCACTATGCTATAGCAACAGGTCTTTATCCCGATCATAATGGCATAGTGAACAATTCTTTCTGGGATCCAGATTTGCAATTGACTTTCGCTACTGGCGACCCAATAACTGGTAAAGACTCTCGCTTTTTCTTAGGTGAGCCAATTTGGTTGACTGCTGAGCGTCAAGGGGTGAAATCGGCTACTATCTATTGGGTGGGTAGTGATTTGAAAGATGATAGTCGTCATGCTTCTTATTGGTATGATTATAGCAAGAGGCCATTGATATCTTATGAGGAACGTGTGCAGAAAGCTTTGGAATTCTTGCAGTTGCCTGAGCCGGAACGTCCTCATTTCATCATGGTCTATTTCGATGAACCCGACCACACAGAACATACCTATGGTCCCTACAGTGAGGAAACTCGTAAGGCTGTGAAGATGGCTGATGATGCTGTTGGGCAACTATGGGCTGGTTTGAAGAAGCTGCCTATTGCCGATAAAATCAACCTCATCGTGGTAGCAGATCACGGCATGGCCTTGGAGGATCCCAGCAGGGTAATCAATCCACATGACTACCTGCAATCTGAGTGGTATGAAAGAATGCTCATCGGTATCCCTACCTCAATCTTTACGAAACCCGAATATCGTGAAACGGTTTATAATACCCTGAAGGACCTGCCTCACCTCTCTGTTTGGAAGAAAGAGGAAATTCCTGCTCATCTGCACTATGGCACAAGTAAGCGCCTTGGCGATATCATCGTAGCTCCTGATTTGGGATGGGAATTCAGAGATACTGATCGTGGTGGTTTGGGAGCTCATGGCTATGACCCTACAGATGTGGATATGCACGCCATTTTCCGTGCCGTAGGTCCTGCTTTCAAGCAAGGCTACATCGCCCGTCAGTTTGAAAATGTGGACATCTATAATCTGCTTTGTCACCTGATGGGCATTGAGCCTGCCCCCAATGATGGCAAATTTGAAAGGATTAAGATTATATTAAAGTAAAACAAAATATTAACTATCTAAACAATTAGTATTATGGTAAGTAGAAGAGATTTTTTAAAAGGAGCATCCTTGCTCACAGTAGGTGCTCTGTTTAGCAATTGTGCTAAGGCTGAAGCAGCTCCTAAGGGTGGCGGCCCTCTGGGTTTGCAGATTTATTCACTGGGTCCTGAGCTCTCACAGCCAAGTTTGGCAGAGGGTTTGAAGAAAATCAAGGACAGTGGCTATAGCTATATCGAGTTGGCTGGCTATCGTGATGGTAAAATTGGTCAAGCTACTATGGCTGAGTTCAAGAAGATGGCTGACGATGCAGGTATCGAAATCGTGAGCTCTCACCTCAACCCACCTGTACGCGACTACTCAAAAGACAACTTTGAGCAAATCAAGGACTTCTGGAAGAAAGCAACTGAAGACCACCAGCCTCTGGGTCTGAAGTACATGGTTCAGCCTGGTTTGCCTAACTGCAACAGTGCTGAAGACGCCCAGTTCGTAGGTGAAGTATTCAATGCAGCAGGTGAAATCACTAAGGCTGCTGGCATCCAGTTCGGTTATCACAACCACAACTATGAGTTCAACAAGTTGGTTCCCGGTGGCACTGAGCCTATCAGCTTCGCAATCCGTGGCTTCCGTCCTGCAGAGGGTCAGCCAATGCCAAAGACTGTAGAGGAAATCTTCATCGAAAGCACCGACCCAAGCAAGGTAATCTTCGAGCTTGACGTTTACTGGACAGTTATGGGTGGTCAGGATCCTGTAGAGTGGATTAACAAGTATGCTAACCGTATCCAGATGCTGCACATCAAGGATCGTCTGATCTTGGGTGATAGCGGTATGATGAACTTCCCGAAGATCTTTGAGGCATTCTATAGTCATGGTCACAAGTACTTCTTCGTAGAGATTGAGGATACTCGCAGTGGCATCCAGTTCGACCGTGTAAAGGCAAGTGCTGACTTCTTGAACAACAGTGGTCTGGTAAAGAAATAATTCTTATTTCAGTACATAAGCAAAGGTTGACCCATCATAGGTTAACCTTTGCTTTTTTAAGAATCAATCATTATGAAGAAAAATATTGGATCATATAATGCTGCCTTCCCTACCCCTATTGTGGTAGTGGGCGCTATGGTCAACGGCAAGCCTAATTGGTTTGAGGTAGCTTGGGTAGGTATTGGCGATGCCAGCATCATCACCCTGAGTGTCACCCCTACACATGAAACCTGCAAGGGCATTAACGAGCACAAGGTACTGAGCATCAGTCTTACCGATGACACTATGTTGCAGCGTGCAGACTATGTAGGCATCGTCAGTGGTAGCAAGGTAGATAAGAGTAAGGTCTTCCCCTGGACCAAGGGTGAGCTCGGTGCTCCTATCCCTGACGAGGCACCTGTCACCATGGAGTGCGAACTACTCGACACCTATACAGATAATGGCATGCACCTGCTGATTTGCAAGGTAGTGAACACCTTTGTAAAAGAAGAATTCCTGGACGACAAGCAGAAGGTAGATTACAGTAAGCTAAAACCCATACTCTTCGAGCCTCGCTTCCAATATCTGCGCACTGGAGAGGTTGTAGGACCTTGCATCCAACCTGGCAAAGCCTATGCTGAAAGCTTAAAGTGAAAGCAAACAGAATGATTAAAGGGGGAGTAACTCTATAGTTACTCCCCCTTTTCCTCATTTAAACCATCATATCAATAAGCAGGAACCGACTTGTATTCTGGTCCTGGCTTGTAATCGAACCAATCTACAACAGCAATGGCTTGAGTGCCTTCGTTGCCTTCAGCAAACCAACCAAATAGCATGCCTGTAAAGCCTCCTAAAGTCTCAGTAGATAGGAAGAAACTGTCCATCTTGCCCAATGGCTCAAATTGCTTGCCATCAGTACTGTAAGAGAAAGCATAGAAATCGTTGGTGACATCAATCTTAAACTGCACAGCCCCCTTGGTATTCAGCTTCAACGTCTTGGCAACATGCTTCAAACTACCCAAGCGATAGCTTAACTCTATCTCCTGTGAACCATCAGCTGTACCTACCAATGCCACATCGTAGTGACCACGACTTTCCATATAGACAGTAAGACCTGCTCTATCGCCGGCTTTGGCATTCTTCAATGCCATACTAGTAGTAACAGTACAATTCACATCTGTCTGTCGGCGAGCTACGAATGTAGGTGTCTTGTTGGGGTCATCCAGCTTAATAGAGGTAGCCTTCAAAAGCAGTTGGTTATTGCTGTAGGTATAATTCTCCTGCACAGGATTATTGGTGTAAATCCACTCAAAGCCCAACTTCTTCCCTTGCTTGAAGTCAACATAGCTAGGAGCTTGTGGCATAAGCACTTGTTTTAATGTAGGAGAATCACTCATATCCACATCTACCCAACCTTTGCCATTTACCACAGGCCAAGCATTCTCGTCCCAGCGGACAGGTGCCAGGCAGGTCTCACGACCCAACAGGTGATGCATCTTGCCCACCGTCTCTCGGAAGCCCAAATAGACTATCCACCATGAGCCATCGGCAGCCTGAATCAAGTCTGGATGACCAGT
>JAEEOD010000014.1 GCA_016284115.1 Bacteroidaceae bacterium | reverse complement strand
AGCTATGGGTTATAATGAGCATCGTATTGCCGCTCCAGGACAGACATCATCCGATTTCTGTCAATTTGGTTTGCAGTATCTTTTGGACAAAGGGTTCTTAAAAGCGGAAGAGATTGATGCATTACTATTTGTTTCTCAGTCTCCTGACTATTTTATGCCTCCCACCAGCAATGTTATTCATGGACACTTTGGATTAAAACAAGATTGTCTGTGCATGGACATTAACCAAGGTTGCGCTGGCTTTGAGTTAGGAATGATTCAAGCTTGCCTTCTCCTTGAGCAACCGGCTATTAAGAAGGTGGTATTATTGAATGCTGATGTCTTGAGTCCCAAAGTGAGCCCCAAAGACCGTAATAGTAAACCACTTGTTGGCGATGCTGCCGCAATAACCATTATTGAACAGTGCGAGGAAGAGAATCCTATTTATGCAAACATTAAGATGGATGGCACTGGCGCATTAGTGTTGAATATCCCTGCTGGCGGTTTCCGTATGCCCAGCACGCCCGAGACTGCTGTTATGGAGGAAGATGCCGCAGGAAACTTCCGTAGCAAAGATAACCTGGTGATGCAGGGCGACGAAGTGTTTAACTTTGTTCAGCGAGAGATACCTCCTATGATTGAGCACTTGTATGAGCAAAGTGGGGTTGACCGCAATGATGTGGACTGGTATATGTTCCATCAGCCCAACAAGTTCATGTTACATAAACTAGCAGACAAGTTGGGAGTGCCACATGAAAAAATGCCTGCAAACATTGTGGAGAACTTTGGTAATGCCAGTGGTGTGACAGTACCTACCTGTATAAGTTACAATCTTGGAGAGACACTATGTAATGAAACCAAGCAATTGTGTATGGCAGGCTTTGGTGTTGGTCTGACTTGGAGCAGTATTATGATGGAAATAGGTAATTTGAGTTTTAATAAGATTATAGAATTTTGAAAATAGTATTAAAAATAAAATTTTAAAACAATGGAAATTAAGGAGTTTATCAGCAATTTTGCAGATCAGTTTGATGACTTGGACGCTAGTGTACTCTCCCCTGAAACCGAGTTCAAGCAGCTTGATGACTGGAACAGTCTCGTGGCACTCAGTGTTATTGCCATGATTGACGAGGAGTATGATGTAACGGTGAAGGGCAACGATATTACGAGTGCCAATACTATTGAAGATCTTTATAATATCGTAAGTGAAAGAATGTAAATATGGCATTCCTTGAATTGAAGAATGTGCGTATAGCTGGAATGTCGGCATGCGTACCAAAAAGCATTGAATACACCAAGGACAACCCATATATCTCTGCCGACTACGATTACGAAGATTTTATCGAAAAAACGGGTATTCGTTCACGTCGCAAGGATGAGAATCTGGTGACGTCTGATATGTGGTGTGCTGCAGCAGAGAAGCTGATAGCTGATCTTGGATGGGACAAGAAAGAGATAGATGCCATCATCTCGTGTACCCAAGGCCCAGACTATATCGCTCCTTGTACTGCATGTATCACGCAAGACCGGCTTGGGTTACCGAAAGAATGTTATGCTGCTGAAATCCCTTTGGGTTGTTCTGGTTGGGTATATGGTCTGAGTTATCTTGCATCTTTGCTGAGTACAGGATGTATGAAAAAGGGCCTTTTGCTTGTAGGTGATGCACGTATGGTGCTGCCAACATCTGACCCTATTGTAGGCTTTGCAGGAACAGCAACAGCAGTAGAGTTTCAAGAAGGTGCTGACGGTTTCAAATTCCATTTTGGTACAGATGGTAGTGGCTATGAAGCCATTATCATTCCAGATGGAGGTGCACGAAACCGCGTGTCTGCAGAATCATTGCAACCAGAAGACGTGAACGGACGACAGTTATGCCGTCTACAGTCACGTATGAATGGTATGGATGTATTCTCATTCGCTATTTCAACTGCACCAAAGTCGATGAAGAAACTTGCAGAACACTTCAGTCTTAGTCTTGAAGATATGGATTATTGTGTCCTTCATCAGGCTAACATGCAGATAGATGAGATTATCCGCAAAAAAATGAAGTACCCAGAAGAAAAGGTTCCTATGTGTCTGCCTGACTTTGGTAATACCTCATCAGCATCTATACCTCTGACTATCGTTAGTCAGTTGAAAGGTAAGGTTGAAAACAAACATACCAAATTCCTTTGCTGCGGTTTTGGTATAGGTCTGTCATGGGGTAGCGTTGCATTTGATTCGG
>JAEEOD010000193.1 GCA_016284115.1 Bacteroidaceae bacterium | reverse complement strand
ATGATCGTCCTGATGATTGGTTCAGGTATCAAGAAGAGATTAGGTATGTAATTTAAATAGGAGATATAAAAATGGCAAAAGGCAAAAAGGAAGTTCCTGAACTAAACTCAAGCTCTACTGCGGATATCTCCTTCCTGTTGTTGATCTTCTTCTTGCTGACAACTTCTATGGATACTGACCAGGGTCTGGCACGTCGTTTGCCACCTCCACCTGAGCAGAACCAGAAGAATGATGATATCAAGCTGAAGGAGCGTAACGTGCTACAGGTATTCCTCAACTTCCAAGACCAGTTACTGTGTGGAGGAGAGTATGTAGGAGTAGGTGATCTTCGCAAGAAGGCAAAAGAGTTTATTGCTAATGAGGCCAACGAAGCTAACAAACCAGAGAAACATGTGGTACATACCAACCTGTTGGGTGATATGGAGGCTACAACCAACCACGTAATCTCTCTGCGATGCGACCGCGGTACCTCTTATAACTCATATATCGCTGTACAGAACGAACTGGTGGCAGCATATAATGAGTTGCGTGACGAGCTGGCAACAGCCAGATTTGGTAAGGCGTATGCAGATTGTGATGAAATCCAGCAGGAAGATATTCGTACGGTTTATCCACAGAATATCTCAGAGGCTGAACCTAAAAAGTATGGAGACAAGTAATTATGGGAAAATTTAGTAAGACCGGTAAGCGTGGTATGCCACGTATGAACACCTCTTCTCTTCCTGACTTGATCTTTACTCTGTTGTTCTTCTTCATGATGGTAACAACAATGCGTGAGGTAACTTTGAAGGTTGAGTTTAGAGCTCCTCAGGGAACTGAGCTGGAGAAACTGGAAAAGAAGTCTTTGGTGACTTTCATCTATGTAGGTAAGCCTACACAGGAATTCCGCAAGACTTTAGGTGAGGAAACTCGTATCCAGTTGAATGATTCATTTGCAGAAACTGATGAGATCCAGGACTACATCATTGGTGAACGTGCCAGTATGAAGGAAGAGGATCAGCCACAGATGACAGTTTCTTTGAAGGTTGACCGTGATACCAAGATGGGTATTGTGACCGATATCAAGGAAGCACTTCGAAGGGCATATGCATTGAAAATTAACTATTCTGCCGCTAAACGTCAGTAATAAGTTAATAGTGATATTTAAAAGAGCCGTCGGATTTCCGACGGCTCTTTTTTTATTCTGTGTAGAACGCTACTATTTTGCGTATGGCCTTATGGCATACTGGACAAAACTCAGGACTGCTATTCGTTCGCATCCTGCAATCAAATGCTGGGCGATAAACACCTTTCGACGAATAGCCTCCGCCTTCAAACACCCCCACTGCAGTGTCCTGCTGAAGAGTGGGAATAGGCGTATCTTTTTTCATCATATCTTTCCACTTACTGTCGAAATCCACTAGCGTAGTGATATTGGGTTCCCATGGCTCAATGTCCAACGGATAGCTGCCCGACATCACATCGTCGTCATAGAAATACTCGTCAGCCAAGCCAGCGAAACTATGGCCAAACTCATGAACCACCACTGGACGAAATGTACTATGATGTGCCGCTGTTAACATCAATGAGTTGTAGATGCCACCACCACCATACTCCTCTGTATTCGCTAGTATGATGATGTGTTCGTAAGGAATGCCTGCCAGCGCATCGTGTACTGCTTTCAGGTGTGAGGTGGTTAGATAACGATCGGAATAGAAAGTGCTGTAGTTCGAACTGAAAGCCGTGTTTTTCCATTCTCCTTTCTTCGGAATGCTCACTCCACTATCTACTGAAGGACTTGCCACAGCCACGAAGTTAAATTTATTTTGTAATGACTTAAACGGCTCATAGCTAAACAAGAACTCACTAACCTTTGCTGCATCTTCATAAAAAAGATCCATCTCTTCTGCCTTGTAACCTTCTGCCAATATGGCGATATCAATGCACTCTTCTGGTGTTCCATTCTGCACCATGTATTTATATGGTGTTATATGCTCTCTGCCTTTCTGATGAATGAGTATGTCGTTTGGATCTACTGTATGTCTCAAGCTAGTTACCACCTCATGTCGATAGTTCATCAGGGTTATCTCTACTTCTGTAGGTTTTTTAGGGAAGGGTACCACAAAGCAGTTCTCATAGCTTTTCGTCACTTCCTTTGCCTCGTCAGTAGCTGTCCATTCTTGAAAAAGGGAAGAGAACGAGGTGGCATAAATTGATTGACCGGTCGCCTTATCTCGCATGACTAGTTGACCATGGCTTTGCAGTGGCATTTCAGCCAGATGATGCCTACGTCCTGCCCAACCAGGGATGATACTCAGTTCCTCAAGAGCTATCTGTTGCTCGTGGTTATTACCTGTAAAGACATAGTCCACGCGCAGTGTTTGCTCGGTAAAATAGTCCTCGAATTGTTGTGCATGGATGGTAGTTACAACCATTAATAAACATACAGCAATATACATTTTCTTCATAATAGTTGATTATTGTTTGATTTCTCTTGCAAATTTAGTCAATTTTGTTTACCTTTGCATATTAAATTAATATTTTTACTTTTAAATTGCAATAAAAATGGCACATCATCAATTAGACGCCCTTGACAAGAAAATTCTGAAAATGATTGCGGCTGATGCCCGTGTACCCTTCTTGGAAGTTGCCAGGGCTTGTAACGTATCTGGAGCAGCTATCCATCAAAGAGTGCAGAAACTCACTGCTTTAGGTATATTGAAAGGATCTCAGTTTATTGTAGATCCGGAAAGTGTAGGATTTGAAACTTGTGCCTACATAGGCCTATACCTTAAAGATCCTTCTACCTTTGAAGAGGTAACTTTAGCTTTGAAAAAGATTCCTGAGGTTGTAGAATGCCACTATACTACAGGACAATATGACATGTTTATCAAGTTATATGCTCGCAACAATCATCACTTGCTGAGCATCATACATGATAAACTTCAGCCACTGAACTAGGCGCGTACTGAAACAATTATCTCTTTAAATGAAGCTATTCAGCGTCAGTTGCCAGTGGAATCAATTATAGCAGAAAAGTAAAGGCTATCTTTCATAATCTACAAAAGCATAGTCGCAGGGATGTCTGTCATCAGCATGGCGGACAACTCTTTTTGTTTCGTGCCACATTTCGTGGTCAATCGGAGGAAAATACACATCTGCCTCTGAAGCTTCAGCATCAATTTCTGTCATATAAAGTCTATTGGCAAGCGGCATCGCTTGCTTATAGACACTGGCACCTCCTATGATAAATACCTGCTCATCTTCAGCGCAGTGTTTTAGCGCTTCTTCCAACGAAGCATATATCTCAGCCCCAGTCAATACTAGTTTGTTGCTACGGCTCAACACGATATTGCGACGATTGGGCAAAGCTCCTTTGGGCAATGAGTCAAAGGTCTTTCTGCCCATTACTACTGTATGCCCTGTGGTCAATGACTTGAAACGTCTCAGGTCATCAGGCAGGTAAAATAGCAATCGGTTTTTGAAGCCTAATGCGTTATTCTTGTCTATGGCGGCAATAATGGCTATCATAATTAAACAGCAACTTTTCCAGCTATGTGAGGCCAGGGATTATAGTCAGTCAATTCAAAATCCTCGTATTTGAAATCAAAGATGTTTTTTACATCAGGATTAATCAGCATCTTAGGCAGTGGACGTGGTTCGCGTGTCAGCTGTAAATCCACTTGCTCCAGATGATTCAGGTAGATATGTGCATCGCCAAAGGTATGCACGAAGTCACCTGCCTTGAGACCCGTAACCTGTGCCATCATCTGCAGCAGTAGGGCATAGGATGCTATGTTGAAAGGCACGCCTAGAAAGATGTCAGCACTGCGTTGGTAGAGCTGTAGGCTTAGCGTGCCGTTGGCTACATAAAACTGGAATAGACAATGACAGGGGGGAAGTGCCATATGAGGCAGGTCGCCCACGTTCCATGAGCATACCATAATGCGGCGTGAATCAGGATTATGCTTGATGGTATCCACCACTTCGCTAATCTGGTCAATCACTTTACCATCTGTTGTTTCCCATGAGCGCCACTGGTGACCATACACAGGCCCCAGGTTGCCGTCGGCATCCGCCCATTCGTTCCAGATGCGCACTCCATTCTCTTGCAGGAAATGCACATTAGTGTCACCCTTGAGGAACCACAGCAGCTCATAGATAATTGACTTCAGGTGCAGTTTTTTGGTGGTGAGTAATGGAAATCCGTCATCCATATGAAATCTCATTTGATGACCAAATATACTGATGGTACCAGTGCCTGTTCGGTCGCTTTTCTCCACGCCTTCTGCCTTCACTCTTCTCAACAAATCCAAATACTGTTCCATATAAATTGATAATTGATAACGGATAATGATTTACAAAGTTATATTAACTCCCCGACTTTTACAAGAAAGGCGTGAGCAAATTACCAAACCATCCCACAAACTTTTTCCATTTGCTGCGTTTCCTCCAGTACTCTTTGTCCAACAGGTGACTATTCTGCTTATCACGTTCAAACATCGTACTCAGTTCGTCTGTGGTACCTTTGTCAAAGATAAAGGCGTTTGTTTCATAGTCGTAACGCAGACTTCTACTGTCTAAGTTAGCGGTACCCACGGTGCAGAACGTGCTATCTACCATCATCACCTTCGAATGATGAAAGCCGCCATCAAACAAATACACCTTCGCTCCCTTCTTCATCAATCTATAGGCCACCAGTTCACCTGTTTCTGGAGTAAACCCAATGTCTGATCTGGCAGGAATCATAATCTCAACTTCTACGCCACGCTTCAAGGCACGTTTGATTGCTCTTCTCACTGAGTTGGTAGGCACAAAGTAGGGGTTCACTATCTGCACATGTTCTTCAGCACTGTCCAAAGCCTTAACATACACTTTCCTAATAGCATCCGAAGTTTTACCTGGCGCACGGTCAACAATGGCAATATCCACTTCCTCGTGGGTGCGTTTACCTACCATCTCTATGCGCTTTTCCAATGGCATTTGTGCCACTTCGTCCTCTGGTTGGTCATCAACAGGCGTACGTTCCACTGTCATGTCAGCTACTTGTGTACGCAACTCGCTCTGCACTTGCTGCTTTGTCTCTTTGTTCCACATCTTAAGAAAGATGTCTTGTAGTTTGCTTACCACAGGCCCTTCCAGTCGCATGTGAATATCGTGCCATTCGCCAATATCTTCCAATCCCACCACGTAGTAGTCGGCAATGTTCATACCGCCTGTATAGCCCGTCTTGCCATCAATCACTACAATCTTGCGGTGGTCACGAGGTACTATATGATTTACCCATGGGAATCGTATTGGATCGAACTCCACCAAATCAACACCTGTAGCGCGGATAGCTCTGGTATGTACCTTCTTCAGTGGTTGGTTGTTCGATGAATTACCAAAAGCATCATACATCGCCCTTACCGCCACGCCTTGTTGCGCCTTCTCGCCTAATATATCGAAAGTTAATCCTGCTATCGAATCATTGCGGAAGTTGAAGTATTCCAGATGGATGCTATTGTTGGCTTGACGGATGTGACTAAAAAGGTCTTTGAACTTGTCATGCCCACTGAAGAATAGCTTCAGACTATTGTGTTGTGTTACGGTGATGTTTCTTTCTTGTAGATAGGTACGCATAGCTGCTTCACTTTTGACACCTCTTTCTTGTGCCATAATAGTCGATACAACTAACAGGCTCAGTGCATAGCCAAGCCATACCTTATATATATATGCTTTTTGAGAAAAATTCATTTGCATTATTAAAACCAATGACAAAGATACAAAAATATTACCAATATTTGCTAATTTCGCAGTATGGAAAAAAGAATAAAGACATTTTATTTGTCGTTGTTTGCTTTGTATTTGGCGCTTTCGTTCACAGCCTGTCGTCCTATGCCCCCGGAGAGTTTTCGCTGGGATGGGGGAATAGTCCGGTTGGAACACATTCACGATAGTTTGTCGTTCATCCGCTTTGAGCGACAAGGCAAAGAACTCTCCTCCTGGCGGTTGCCATATCCTGTCTATCGCTTTGACTGGGGTGATATCAATGCTGATGGCATACCTGAGATAGCGGTGGGGGTTATTAAGCCTACGCGCTTTTATCCTGAGTCAGACAAGCGCCTTTTCCTTTTCAAGTTGTATCACGGCAAGCACATCCGTCCTTTGTGGTTGGGCTCTCATGTGGCGTACCCTCTTGAAGATTTCTCCATCGAGCGTGACTCTGTGCCCGCCCTCATTCATACTATAGAGCGACAAAACGATACTACATTAGTTCAGACTTTTTATCGTCAACAAGGCTTTGGAGTCAAATTCCTTCGTTCCATCCCATTGCAGTGACAAAATTAATTTGTATTATTGCAGTACAAATCTAAAAATGAACTGCAATGAAAAAACTTATCTTTTTGATGGTGCTGGCAGTCAGTTGCCTAACTGCCTGCAAACAACAAGTAAGTGGCGTGAGCCAAGAAACCCTCAATACTATTTATAACCCTCAGTCACTTTTACTGAACGATGACGAACTACCGCAGACAGTCGATCTTAATATGGATATTAGCCAACTCAGCTACCAAGAGTTGCGTATCCTACACTACTACCCTTACGCCATCCATGGTGCTTGGATAAAAGATGGAGATATCAATGGTTTCTATTGTAATCGTACAAAGTGGTACTATGATTTGGCAGATTCCCTTTACTGGGGCAATGCCTCCAATAACTATGAACCTATTTATAGCTTTGAGAATTATGATGACAACTATCTAGCTTATCTCAATCAGTTTCCTCTCAGCGATGAAGAAATAGCTTTTATAGAGAAAATAGACGCTCGTATGGCCGAACTTGCCAAGAACCGTTTTGTAACTAGTCCTAAGGGCATCCAGTTGCAAAACCCAGCCTTGGCAGTCAATCTGCATCAGATTAAACAGCCATCTGAAAGGCTGCTGACCATGCTATTGCAAAACAACATCGCGATGGAACATACAGAGTTCGAGCAGTTATTCCAAATATACGAGAGCAATGACTACTCATGCATCCCTAATTTTATCACTACTGACCTCTACCTGCAAGCCTATCACATGTATTTCGAATATGTGCTAATGTCACTTGAACAATATAACTTCATCCCTGCGCTTGCAAAGATGTCACGTGCTATGTACGATGCCAGTATGAATATCAGGCATACTACCTCAAACGAATCCTTGCGTTCACTTGCCGATTTCAGTGGCACTTTTTACGCCATTGCTCTCAACTTGCTCGACAATACGAAAGTAAGTGTTCCTGGTGTTGAGTTTACCAAATACACCTATGAGTGCGACCAGATTATGGCAGCTATTGATGCACCTTCTGTCCTTCTTGAAACAGATGTCAATTTCAACTATAGCCTTTTCAGACCTAGAGGTCACTACACCCGCAACGAGACATTGCAACATTACTTCCGTGCCATGATGTGGTTACAAACGGCAGCATTCTGCCGTGAAGATGCAACAGGTCTGCGTCGTGTCGTCATGATGGCACAGCTATTCAACCAGATACCACACGAGGCACAAAAGGCAGGGCGTTCCACTTATGATGCCCTTTTCTTCTTGATGGGTGAGCCAGACAATCTTGCAATAATTGAAGTGGCGGACTATCTCAAGCAACTTGGTGTGAATAATATCGAACAGGCGTTGGCAGACGATACCATAAATCGTGTCAACCAATGGTTGGAACAACAATTCAAGAAGCGCAACCGTATTGCGCCCAAGATACAACTCAGTTGCTCCGACAAGATAAACTTTATGCCACAACGCTATGTGCCAGATAATGAGGTACTCACTAATACTTATGACGAAACGCCCAATAGCAACCTGCCTTATCCACGCGGTTTGCATGTGATGGATGCCTTTGGCGTTGAGGCTGCTAGTGCCATCACTGACACCACTTACCAGGATGCCAAGAGCTGGGCAGACTATACCAAAGTGAAGACTGCCATAAGACAGAAATTTACCACCTTTGATGACTGGGATAAGACTATGTATGCCAAGTGGATGCAAGGCCTTGTTACCCTGCAAAAGAATGACAAGAATTACCCTGGCTTCATGCAAACCGATGTTTGGAAAATCAAGAACCTCAACTCGGCACTTGCTTCATGGGCAGAGTTGAAGCACGATGCCATCCTCTATGCTGAGCAACCTATGGCTGCAGAATGTGGCGGCGGTGGCTTGCCAACACCAGAGGTGAAAGGCTATATCGAGCCTAATTTGCCTTTCTGGCGTCACCTCAAGGAGATGCTAGCACTAAACGAAAAGATGCTAAATGATAGTGGCTTTCTGACGGATATGTTAAGTGAGCGAAATGAACAGTTAGTGTCTATGGTGGACTTTTGTATTGAGGTGTCAGAGAAAGAGTTACGTGGTGAAAAACTTACTCAAGAGGAGTACAACCAGATACGATACATGGGTAGCTCGATGGAGTATTTCACCTTGTCCGTAATAGACCCCACTACAGATTTTTATCACTGGTATGATGTGAAAGGTGCCGACCGTTCTATCGCCATCGTAGCTGATGTCTTTACCCGTAATGTATTGGGATGCGAGAAAAATGGTATCCTTTATGAGGCTACTGGCAATGCGAATTCCCTTTATGTGTTAGTGAATATTGAGGGTGAAACTTACCTGACACGTGGTGCTACCCTCAGCTATTATGAATTTGTCCGTCCATTAGACACACCACGTCTTACGGATGAACAGTGGCAAGAAATGTTGCAGAATGGTTCTGCGCCTGATGTTCCTCAATGGGTGAAGCCATATTTCTTGAACTCTAAAATTGAAGTGGATGAGACAAATCTTTACAGCTCTGGCTGTTAATGTTATTGTTATTTATCATATTACTATTAGTCAGCACTTCTTGTATGAAGCAGCATCATGAGGTGCCCAATACTGACGAAACTTTGTCCCTCGTTTTCACTGGTGATGTATTGTTAGATAGAGGAGTGCGCCTCCATGCTGAAAGAGAGGGCGTACAAGCTCTATTCTTAGGAGTGGATTCAGTTTTTCGTCAAGCCGATGCAGTAGTTATCAATTTAGAATGTCCATTGACAGAAAAGGAAACACCTGTCAATAAACATTATATCTTTCGTGCAGACCCACAATGGGCAAAAGATTTGAAGGCAGCAGGCATCACCCACGCTTCTATGGCTAATAACCATACTTATGACCAGGGGCGTTTGGGCTTGTTGTCAACATATAGCCACCTCAAAGAGGCTGGCATTGAACCCTTGGGCTTCGGCTATAGCAAAACTGAGCGATTGGAACCCGTCATCATCCGTAAGGGAACTACTGAGGTAGCATTGTTCAACAGCGTCACCATCCCATTAGAAAACTGGTTTGACCTTGACAATCGCCCCGGTATTTGTCAAGCCAGCGCCTCCACCTTAGCTGATGCTATTCGTGCCTATCGAAACGCGCATCCTAAAAGTAAGGTCATTGTTGTGCTTCACTGGGGTGTGGAGTTTCAGAGCCTCCCATCCATGCAGCAACGCCTTGATGCTGAAACCCTTTTACACGCTGGTGCTGATGCCATCATTGGGCATCATCCTCATGTGGTGCAACCTATGAAAATAATCCACTCTAAGCCTGTGTTCTATAGTTTGGGTAATTTCGTATTCGACCAAACCCTTCCTGTTGCCAATCAAGCCGTCATGGCACGAATTACTATCCATGGAGACTCCATTTCTGCGATTTCCATCCCCGTGCAGATTAGACATACTAAGCCACAATTATTAAAGTTTTGATATGCGAGCTAAGTAATCGTAGTGGGGACCTTCGCGAAGGATATCAAATTGGTAACCGTGGGAGAAAGCAACTTCACTAACTGTATTGGCATCTATATAGCTCCAGTTGAAAGGATCACCAAGGGTGTCTTTATATTGCAACTGATAGACAAGGTTGCCATAGTATTCTTTGGAGGAGGGTAGTTCGATGATGCCGTCTGCGTCTTCATAAATATAACAGATGTCGGATGAGTCGAAGAGCAACTGGCCGTCAGGTGCTAGGATGCGGTCTAAAAGATGAAATAGTATGTGTAGGTTTTCTGCTTTGCCTACAATACCAATGCCATTCATAAGTAGTAGAATAGTGTCGAATTGGGTATTTAGAGTAAAGAAATCTTGTTGCAATACTTTCATTACGCCTCTACCTCGCATGGTCTCGACCGACAATGGTGAGATGTCGATGGCAGTAACGTCAATTCCTTGCTCTTGTAGTACTAATGTGTGGCAACCAGCCCCAGCACCTACATCTAGGGTGCGACCTTTTGCCAATTTCAGCGCCTCTTGCTCCAGTTCGGGCATGTCGGCAAAACTGCGGAAGAGGGTTTCTACAGGCATCTCATCTTCATCAAACATAGGGGAGAAGATGCGGATGGGGGTGGTGTCGCCTGTTTTCCAGTATTCGGTAATGGCTCGACCCATTGGGTCTTTCTGTAGAGTCATAAATCTTCGTGTGTTGTGGTGGTACCTCGTTGCATCAAACGCTTGAATGTAATGGGATAGGGTGTCTCAAACTGCATCTTTTCGCAAGTGACAGGGTGGGTGAAACACAACTTGAAAGCATGCAGTCCCAGACGATTCAAAGGGTTGTCATCGTCTTCAGGACCATAGCGACCATCGCCAACTACAGGATGTCCTAAGTCTGCCATGTGTACACGTATCTGGTTCTTCCTGCCTGTCTCCAATCGCAACTCCATCATCGAATAGCCATTGGCACGCTTGATGGTTTGGTAGTGTGTAATCGCCAGCTGACCGCCATCATCCACCGGACTTGATGCCACATATAACTTCTTGTCGGTGAGCCATGAACGAACGGTGCCATAATCTTGTTCCATTTCACCATGCACGATTGCTACATAGCGGCGGTCAGTCACGATCTGGTGCCAGTTGTCTCGTAAGGTATGCTGTGTGTGCTCGTCCTTAGCAAACATCATGAGACCCGAAGTGTCACGGTCAAGACGATGTACCACATATACTTGACTGCGTTTGTTGCTACGGCGCAGATACTCGGTAAGGATAGTTGCAGCTGTGCGTTCCTTTTCACGCTCGGTTTTCACAGACAGTAAGCCCGGTTCTTTCTCCACTATCATCAGGTAGGCATCTTCATACACCAACTTGAGCAAGCGGTTACGGAATTCGTGATTGCCCTTCTCACGACTGATCTGCACTTTCATGCCTGGTTGAAGGGGGAAGTTGTATTGGGTAGTAATTTTTTGATTTACATACACGATGCGCTTGCTGAGCAGCGACTTCAGTTTAGTACGACTGGCTTGGGGCATACGTGCAGCGAGGAACTCCATCAGTTCCATAGGCTCCCGTACGACATAATCTGTATAATGATTGCGGGCTCTTGCCACTCTTCTATTCTCTGTTTTCATAATTGTTTTAGTGTTAATAGTACTACGTTTTCCACATGATGCGTCTGTGGAAACATATCCACAGGCTGTACCGCCTCTACATGGTATTTGACATCTAAAAGCTGGAGGTCGCGTGCCTGAGTGGCAGGGTTGCAACTGACATAAACGATGCGTTGAGGCTCAGCATTCAATATCACGTTCACTACATCGGGGTGCATACCGGCACGAGGAGGATCAGTAATGATAACATCGGGGCGTCCATGCTCATGGATGAAGTCGTCGGTAAGAATATCCTTCATATCGCCGGCAAAGAACAGGGTGTTGCTGATGCCGTTGATTTGTGAGTTAACCTTCGCATCTTCGATGGCCTCTGGCACATATTCGATGCCGATGACCTGATGGGCTTGGCACGACACGAAGTTGGCGATGGTGCCAGTGCCTGTGTATAGGTCATAGACCAGTTCGTTTCCACTGAGCTGGGCAAAGTTGCGTGCCACTTTATAGAGATTATATGCCTGTTCTGAGTTGGTCTGGTAAAAACTCTTGGGACCAATCTTGAATCGCAGACCTTCCATCTCTTCGAAGATATGGTCGCGTCCCTCGAAAGTGAAGGTCTCAAGGTCGCCTATCGAGTCATTCACTTTATTGTTGATGACATATTGCAACGAGGTGATTTGCGGGAACTGGTCTGCCACAAACTGCAATAGTTGGTTGAAGCGCTCCATTTCAGCACTGTCGTCGATGCGTGCCACCACAATCAGCATCAGTTCGCCGGTAGAGGAAGTGCGTACAATTAGGTTGCGCAGCATGCCCTCGTGCGAACGTAGGTCGCTGAAGGTATAGCCATGCTCTAAGGCATAGTCGCGGATGGCGTTGCGTATCTGGTTGGAGATGTCATCTTGCAGCCAGCATTTCTCGATGGGCAAGACCTTATCGAAAGCACCCGTAATGTGGAAACCCACCACATTGCGCTCGTATTCCACCGCCTGCGACACTTCCTCGCGGGTGAGCCAACGCTTGTTGCTGAAAGTGAACTCCAACTTGTTGCGATATTCCTGCGTTTTGGCAGAGCCGATGATAGGAGATATCTCTGGCAATTCCACCTTACCAATACGGGTGAGGTTATCTACCACCTGCTTCTGCTTGTACTTGAGCTGCTCGGAGTAGGGCAGGATTTGCCATACGCAACCACCGCAGATGCCGTAGTGCTGACAGAAAGGCACTGCCCTTACGTCAGAATACTTGTGGAACTTAACGGCCTCTGCCTCAGCATAATGGTGCTTCTTGCGGCATACTTGCAAATCCACTACATCGCCTGGTACCACATGGGGCACAAACACCACCAGGTCATCTACCCTGGCGATGGCTTTACCCTCGGCAGCCACATCGGTGATGGTTATCTGCTCCAGCAAGGGGAGCTCTTTCTTCTTTCTTGCCACTTCTAATGATTTATGTTTAAGGGTGCGAAGTTACGATTTTTTTTTCATTTTACCTAATGAACTGCCAAGTGATGATGGCTGCTATCCAGAACACGATGTAGGTGATACTCATAATGACAGCTGCTATGCTGAACATTCGTTCTTCTTGCTGATAGTAGCGAATGCTTTCCCAGTGGTGTGACAGCCATACCATTTTCCTGCCGTTACGCCCCATGGGAATCATGGCAAACAGCAAGCGGAATACCAATAGTCGAATAATGTTCTCAGGTGCAAAATTGACACCTGTAATGATGCCTTCCAAAGTGGTAAAGGCAAAAAACAACCATAGGCGATGCTTGATGTGTTGGAAGATAAGGTAGTATTCAGGACACCAGAACGCCACCCAGCTCCATCCTTGTGCCTCATGGGGGATAATGCTGTCAATGTTGAACTTAATCAACTGTTTCAACTTCTCTTTCCTGCCATAGAGATAGGCTTTGTTTTCGGCAAACAAAGTGACGTGGTCATGCCTGAACAAGATTTTGAATCGCTCGTAGTCGTTTTTGACGGTGAGGTAGATAATTCGATATGTCTGGTCGGGCAGTTCGTAGAATACCACATGACACTTGCGGTCTTCCAACGAGGGGAAGTCAAGGTTGAAACGTTGTTTGATAATCTCAATAAAATCTCTGTATTCTTCTATATTATCTACCCAGAACACTGATTTGTTTAATAGTTGCATCTTGTGGCATTGCTCGAATTCCCACAGGAAATTGTCGGAAGTGTTGATGCGTTGAAGGATGATTTGTGCACGTTGAATCATATCTTGCACAATCTCCTGCCAGTCCTCATCTACATAGATACGCTTCGCTCCAGCGGGTGGCATGAATTCATCGGGCTTGCCGATGGCATACACGGGGAACCACTCGCCTAATGCTTTTGTCATGCGCCGTTTCAGCTTCTTGCCCTTGCGCTCATCGTTGAAGCTGCGTAGATAAACGGTGAAGTAATCAAGGTTGGCGAGGTGCTTCTTGGTATAGAATGGTCGTCTGCCTACCAGGTAGGACAGGATGTAGAAATAGGGTACCGACAAGATGAAAGAAGCAGATGCCGGTGCAATATATTTGGCAAAGATGTCGTCGTTGGCTGCGAGGGGTTGATAAAATACGGATGAGGCAGCTCCTATGGTAGCAATAAATGTCAGTGCGAGGAGCACACCATCAGCTATCTGTCTCGACAAGATGACCAAGCGGTAGCTTTTGGCATAATAGATAAGCAACCGCAAGGGCAGTGTCAGAAACAGAAAAGCGATGAGTACCCGAAGAGTTGATGCAGGCAGCGATTCCATTCTTTCCTGTCTTCAAAGGATGCTTTAAGCAGTGAAGTCCTCCTTAGTAAGTTTTCTGCCACAATGCTCGCAGAATACTTGATGCTTGAAGATGACGCCGCCACAATCACTGCAGTGGTTGGCCCGCTCTATCTCACGAACTCGTGAGATTAGTTCCTGATACAATGGGGTTTCCCTACTCTTCACGATGTCGTAACCTAACTTCTTGAGCAACTTGATTGTGCGCCATGCAGTGGCACGGTCGTACTCTTTCTCTTTCTCGCTGAGTTCGTTGTATGGCACCATGTCAGGCGTTTGCTTCTTCTTGTCATCGCGTTCAGGACCGTAGGTCCATCCTTCTCGCATACGGTTTTCTGCCCAAACTTCGTGTGTGTTTTCCGCAATGGCTTCACGTAGCTCTCTCAAATCTTCGTTGATGCTTACATCGCTCAGGTCGATTGGCTTTGGAATGTATTTTCCCATGGTATTACTTTTTTAGTTTATTCTTGCCGTAAAGATAGTAAATATATTTTAATTATCCATCATCCATTTTCCATTATCAACTTAAATCGCATGCGCCAAATACCTGTTTCGGCATTATAATCATTGCTCAATAGTTTGAAACTGCCAATCTCGCTAGTGTTCTGAACATGCTGACCAATGCAGAGACATTCGTCGTAATCGCCTACCTTTACGACGCGTACTGTCTCAGAAGCATCGTCGGGCAGGCGCTCCATATCAAAACGACCTTGAGCCTCGACTCGAGTGATGTATTCGGTAGTGACGGGCAGGTTTTGGTGTATTACCTCGTTCACTGTGTCTTCCAATTGTTGCACTTGCTCGGGGGTGGGACAAGCTGGCAACTTATAGTCCAACTTGCTCTTCTTTCGTTCGATGTGTGCCTCTACAGAACGACCACAACCGAAGAGGTTAATCATCGTTCGGTTTATGATATGCTCCGTTGTATGCATTGGGGGGTACTCAGTTTTGTTATGCTGATTTAACATCAGTTCCTGTTCCATATTGTAAAGCTTTAATGCCGACATCTTATGATGCCACTGCAAATATAAGTAAATAATCTGACATAATATACTTAGCTAACATAAACAACCTCTATTATTATTCATCAATGTGATGATGGGATGGTAAAGAGATTATATCGTATTAGGTTGTCACCTAAGTGAAAATATTCTGCCACATTTGTGGTAGGAGATTTTCACAACTGTGAAAGGAGGTTTTCACAATTGTGAAAAGATTGTCAGAAGCGTAGATTGTGATATTAGTATTGGTGTGTTATAGTATTATAGCCTGATTCCCAAACCAGTGAAAATAGTATCGGGCTTACAGTTGAACACGGCATTCATCTCGCCTGCCATGCTGAACCCACATTGTTCGCAAATGTCACTATGGAGGTTGTCAATGCATTGGGGGGAGCATCGTCCATCGCAGTAGATGAAGTTGCAAATCCAGCAATGACGTTTGAAATGCAAGGTCAGCATATTTTTTAGACCCGATACGCTGTTCATTATGCGATAGCCTTTCCGCTTGTGGGTGATGAGTTGTGTGATTACCTCCTCACGCTGTTCCTTGCTCAGTGCCAGATGCTCTGTTCCATCAAATGGCGTGTGGAAGTTAAAGGCTATTTGGCGGACGGCAGGATGCTGTTGTAGAAACGCCAATACTGCAGGTACTTCTTGGCAGTTTTTGTTATTCACTACCATATATAAAGAAGCCCCTTGAAGGTTTTCCAATAATGTGCAGTCATTGATGCCCATAATGCTTACCCACAGCACATCTACTTCTATTTTCCGCTGTTGCCATGTCGTGTAGTCAGCAGCAGATATCATAGTAGATATGCTGTAGAACCCCTTTTGTTTAGCAAGCCGGAAAAGATTATTTACTGTGTGTTTGCCATCGTTCCACTGCATGAGGTGCACCCCCTCGACATCAAGCAGTCTTGCGCCTTGCGTGTAGCAATAGTCAAGGTGTCGCTCGATCTCAGTAAAAGGCATGAAATAAATGCCATCTTTTTGTGTGCAGATGGTGCAATGACGACAAGTGCTGTTACAACCATTGGTGACGAATAATACGCTTTGTAGCGGTTTTCGTATGCCTAAAAGTCTAGCCCTGATGAACCACCAACCCAGAAAGATAAGTTGCAGCAATGCTTTCATATGAGTAGCTTACCAGAGGGCGATAGTGAGCAACAAGCCCAAAAGGGTAAAGTTGCGCGGACTCTCGTAGTAGATGATGTTCAGCGCATTGCCCTCACGGATACGGTTCATCTTTATCCATGATCCGATGTGTAGGATGAGGTAAGGCACTGCAGAGTAGAGAAGCCCTATCAAGGAGATGGCACCATCGAGGTAGAGCAATACCACCATGGCCACGCAGATAAGACCTGCTATCAGGTAGAAATAGCGCCCGAACACTTCTCCCAAGATGCCCACGCTGGTGTGCTTGCCTGCGGCTGAGTCCTCGTCACGATCTCTGTAATTGTTCACTATTAGCAGTGTATCGATGGAGCATCCGGCTACGATAGATGCCCAAACAGCATCCCACGTAATGGTATAGGTAAGCACGTAGAACGTACCGCAAACAGGTATCAAGCCGAAGCACAACAATACGGCGAGGTCGCCCAAGCCGTGATAGGCAAAGGTGGTGCTGTAGAGGAAGGTGCAGAGTACCACGATGGCACCCATCAGTACAATTTCCCAGCCACCCCATACCAGGTGTTCCCATACTAAAAATAATATCCCTAAACCTACCAAACAACCAAGTACCAGACATACGCCAATGGTGATGTAGGTGGGCTTTTTGGTCAATAAGCCATTGGCATAGATGCGGTCAATTCGATCGGGGTCGCTCTTGTCGAGGCCTCGGTTAAAATCTACAACGTCGTTAATAAGGTTAGCAGCGATGTGCATGAGCCAAGCAAACAGCCAGCACATAATAGCGATGGACCATGAAAATTGTTCGGGTGCGAAGCCATGCGCCAATCCAG
>JAEEOD010000004.1 GCA_016284115.1 Bacteroidaceae bacterium | reverse complement strand
GGTCGCGGGATTTTTGCCATTAATAGGCAGAGCTTTTGCAATAAGTCGATTTATCTATTTTGCCCCATGGTTCTTTTTGGGTATAATATCACAGAAAGTCAATATTATTGATGAAATACAAAAACGAGTAAGTAAACCAATTGCGTGGGGTATTATGGCAATTGCTTTAATTGGAACAGTCTTGGCTGCTGTATTTCATTTTAACGAACTGGCAGATATTTTCAGGGGCGGTGAGCCTTATCCTACTACAAACCAAGGTCTATTTATGGTTTATCGCTTATTGAGTTACGGTGTTTCTTTCTTGACTTCAGTGGCTCTTGTTAGGCTCTTTGCATTACCAAATAAGATTTTGGAGATTTGTGGTTTAGATAGTTTGAAGTTCTATATGTTCCAAGGTTTGGGGCTAATGGCGGTGGGCGCAATGCCTGTGCCATGGAATTTCCTCCTTGCACTTGTTTACGCGACAGTAGTTGCTGTGTTGATTTTCTTCTTCAATAAGACAAAGTTATCCGACATTGCCATACGACCAATAAATTATGTAGGGAATCGTATCAAATCAAAAAAACAAGATAGATAATACAGTTCAGAATGGCTAATCAAGTAAATATAAAAATTGAAAAACTAAAGCAAGTGGTCACGGAAACACTCATGAAAGTGGGTGTTTCTGAATCAGATGCGGCAATCATTCTTGATACCATCGTTTTCGCCAATCGTCGTGGAGTGGCTACGCATGGCGTGGGCCGGCTTCCTTTGTATGTCCATAAAATTGCAGCAGGCCATTATAATCCGAAAAACGAGATAGAAATCTTGGCTGACAATGCCGCTTACGCCTTGTTGGATGCCCACAATGGTTTTGGCCAGGTGGTGGCATACAAAGCCACTAAGATGGCCATAGAGAAAGCCAAGAAGTATGGAGTGGCTGTGGTGGGGGTGCGCAATAGCAACAACTTCGGTACGGCAGGATACTTTGGTGATATGGCTGCTCGCGAAGGCTGTGCTGCTATGGTATATGCCAATGCGGCCCCGGCCATCGCTCCTACAGGAGGTAGCAAGACAATCTTCGGCACAAATCCATTGTGCTACGCATATCCCGGTGACGAAGATCATGATCCAATCCTGCTGGATATGGCCACTACTATTGCAGCGCGTGGTAAGATTCGCTTGGCTGCCAAAAACGGAGAGAAGATTCCGTTGGATTGGGCTATTGGTCCCGATGGTCAACCCACCGACGATCCCAATGTGGCATTGAAGGGATCCTTGCTTCCTATCGGTGGCTATAAAGGTTATGGCTTGAGTATGTTCGTTGACATTTTTGCTGGAATGCTCACTGGCTCGCACTATGCTGGTGAAGTTAAGAACCTTAGCAAGATGGAAGAAGATTCGGGCAATGGTCATCTTTTTGTGGTGATAGATCTGGACAAATTTATGTCCCCTGAAGAGAAGAAAGAAAGAATCGCCCATTTTTATAAGGCTGTCAAGGCTTGTGGCGATGAAGGTAAGATATTCATGCCAGGAGAAATCGAGTATATTAAAATGAAAAATGCTGTGGAGACGGTGCAAATCAGTCCCAAACAATTTGAGGAAGTGAATGCTGTGGCTGAAGAAGTTGGAGCTGTTTCTCGGCTTGTTGAAATAGCAAAATAACAATCGTTATCAATACCAATAGAAACATAATGAAACATCATTTGTATAATCCAGATTTCAAGTTTGTAAAAGACCCAGAAGAGTTTAATAAATACACCGATAGGAGTATTTTACAGTTTTGTCTGGGTGCTACGATGTATATGCCTGGACACAAGGATTTCATTGATGCCATCTTGACGCACAAATATCCTGGGCTTACTTCAATGGTGATGTGTTTTGAGGATGCTTGCAAGATTGAGGATGTGCCGAGAGCTGAAGCAAATAGTATTCATACGTTAGAAGTGCTGTCACAGAAATTAGAGAATGGTGAAATAACCTACGCTGACATTCCTCTGCTTATATTTAGAGTCAGAAATTTGGAACAGTTCAAGCATTTTGCTGAACAGTTGAAACCGCGCCATCTGAAAGTGTTGACGGGATTCAATTTTCCAAAGTTTAATGCGGAAAATGGCGAGGACTATTTTGTGTATTTGCAAGAGCTGAATGATCGTTTCGGTGAGATAATTTATGGGTTGCCTATTATCGAGGATAGCAAAGTGGCCTTTAAAGAAACGAGAATGGAACAACTGCTGGGTATAAAGCAGATTCTTGATCGTTACAAGCCGCTTGTGCTCAATGTCCGCGTGGGTGCTACAGACTTTTCGTCATGCTTCGGTGCGAGACGTGATGTTGAATACACCATTTACGACATTATGACCGTAAGTGATATTTTGCTTGATATCTTGAATGTCTTCACACGTCGGGGGGACTATGTCGTGTCTGGCCCAGTGTGGGAATATTTCAAGATTAACAAGAGTATGCGATTTCAAGCTTTGCCAAGAATTAATCTTCAGGAATCATTAATGCGTCGTGAACCGTTGGTGAGTGCTGAGGTTGATGGCTTAATGCGTGAATTAGTGCTTGACAAAGCTAATGGTTTTATTGGCAAGACCATTATTCATCCTAGTCATATCAATTTTGTCAACGGCTTCCTTGCTGTTACCAAAGAAGAATATGATGACGCATTGCAAGTGCTGAGCACTTCTGGCGGTGTGATTAAGAGTGGTACTGCAAACAAAATGAATGAAATAGGCCCTCATCGTTTATGGGCTGAACGACTTGTTGCCAGAGCTTCGGCTTATGGAGTTATTGAAAATAAACAAAGTTATCTTTCACTTTTCAATTCATTAGGATAGAATGATAGAACTAACAACACCGTTGAGCGAGGAAGCTATTGCCCAATTGAATGTGGGTGATGTGGTGACGCTGACAGGTTACATTTATACAGGTCGCGATGCTGTTCTTCCCAAAGTCATTAATTTGGCCGAGGAGGGGCGTTTGAACGAATATAGCATCGACTTGAAAGGCGCAGTGATATTCCATACTGCTGTCAGCCCTGCTGGTGTGGGTCCCACATCCAGCAATAAAGTGGAAATAGAGAGCAGTTTTGAACCGCTTTCAAAACATGGCGTGAAAATGCATCTCGGGAAGGGTGCTATTTCGAAAGAAACTGTAAAAGCCTTGGCAGATTATAATGCTGTCTTTGCCATTATTCCGCCAGTGACTGCCTTATTAGGCAGCCAGACGGTGGAACAAGAAGTTGTGGCTTTCCCTGAATTGGGTATGGAGGCGTTCAACAGGTTGAAAGTGGTCAAGTACCAAGCTATCATAGCAGCTGCGAAAGGAGAGTCAATTTATGATTAGTATAAAAGAAAAAGTAGCAGATTGCCTCGTCCGTGCAGGTTCCACCTTCCGTGAAGACCAAAAAGAAGCCTACCGTAAGGCGATTGCTGACGAAGCAAATGTCCAATCTTGTTGGGTAATGCAGCAAGTGCTTGATAATGCCCTCGTTGCAGAACAAAGAAGAAGTCCCTTGTGTGATGATACAGGAATTCCACATTTGTTTCTTGAGGTAGGTCCAAATCGTAGTGTTACCGGTGAACTGATGGAACAGATAAAGGAAGGTGTGGCCCTTGGGCTACGCCAACTTCCTGGTCGCCCCATGGCTATCAAAGGTGACGATTATGCCCGTATTGACCAAAGTGGTGGCTTGAATGAAGATAGTGGCGCATTAGCACCTTCTCCGATATTGATTAAACCTATTGACGAAGATGTGCTTCGTCTTACCGTGCTGATGCTCGGTGGTGGCCCTGCCATACGTGGCATCACTCAGCGGGTCTTCCACAAGCATAGCGTGGATGTTGTGATTGACGAGATTGTCAATCGTGCTATTCCAGCTGTTAGTCAATTAGGTTGTTCTCCCTGTGTGCTTGCAGTTGGAATCGGCCGTTCACAATTCGAAGCTATAAGTCTGATGATGGAGGCCATGGTGTATGGAGACTTCAGCAAACAGTCTGATTTTGAGAATAGAATTACAGAAAAGGTAAATGAAGCAAATATAGGAGCGCTCGGATTAGGAGGCAAGCATAGCGTATTGGCAACATTTGCTAAAGTGGGTCCTCAACGAGCAAGTGGTGTACGTATTGTTGCTTTGAGACCTTGTTGTTGCTTTGAGCCTAGAAGAGCGAGTGTAGAATTATAACAATAATAATAGATAGCTATGTTAACTACAAATTTGATTATCAACGCACGTTGTTTTGCGAAAGGGACTCCGATGGCTTCAGCGTATGCTCGACGGAAAAGAATCAAGTCAATGGGTTCGAAATCGGCGGCATTAAAGTTGGTGGACAGTAGATTTCCGAATATGGAGAGTGGCCGTAAATCTGAAATTGTGGATGATATGGTCATGATGGCAAGGAAGTATCATTATGGATATGATGAATACTTTTACTATCATTTTGTGGATAGGACCATGGAGGATAGACTCTCTTTTGTTTCTGATATGGTTCGCTGCGATTTTGTCCGTTCGTTGAACAAAGCAATTAACCAACACATCTTTGATGACAAAGGCAATTGCGCCAAACGTTTTGCGAACTATTACAATCGTGATTTCTGTGCTGTTCACAAGCCATTGTTTGGCAATAAAAATGATTTAACAAGCAGAATGAGAGAAAAAGTGCCTGGATTGCAGGGTTTTATAGATAATCACTGTCGTTTTATTGTTAAACCGTTGGCGGGCAGTTGTGGTAAGGGCGTTAAAATATACGACACTTCAAATTATGAAAACACATCAGATTTGACAAAAGAATTGCTTAATGATTATTGTGTTGGATGGAATGGCGGATTTATTGCGGAAGAATTGATAGTTCAGGATGGTAGGATGGCGGCTCTTCATCCTAATTCGGTCAATACAGTGAGATTGACGACGATTAGATATGATGACAGGGTTGAAGTTATTCATCCTTTTATGCGCATTGGTCGTGGTGGTAAAATTGTTGACAATGGAGGTGCAGGTGGTCTTCTCGCTGACATTGAATTTGCAACAGGGAAGGTTTTTGCCTGTATGGATGAAAACGCTGTTGTTTACGAGAAACACCCTGACACTAGTTTAGACATTATTGGCTTTACGATACCTCGTTGGAATGAAGCAATTGAGTTGGCCAAGACATTGGCAATGGTTGTAAAAGGGAATCGTTATACGGGTTGGGATTTGGCTCTGACCAAAGATGGTTGGGTAATGGTTGAGGGAAATCCCATGGGACAGTTTGTCGGTTGGCAGATTCCCTCTCAGAAAGGCTTTATGCCAGAAGCACAACAGATTTTGAAAGAACTGAATAAGAGACCTCTACATTATTAAATTGAAGAAATGGAAATCATAAAGCTGCTGTTTGCAGGAAATCCTCGATTTTGGGTTTCTCTATTGTATCATGACATTTGGCGTTTAAGAGGCAAAATACAAAAGAAAGGGAGGACTAGATTTAAGACGATGCTTTACAAATCATATTGGCGATCTTATGGCAGTTTTGTGGGATTGAGTGCTGAATTTGAGGACATACCTGTGTTCCCTCACGGCCCATTTGGTGTTTTTATTAGCAATTCGGCGCATATAGGAAAAAATTGTGTTATTTTCCATCAGGTAACGATAGGTAGTAATATGATAAAAGGGAGCAAAGGCCATGGTGCACCGACATTGGAAGACAACGTCTATATTGGCTGTGGGGCGAAAATCATTGGGAATGTTCATATTGGACATAATGCCCGCATTGGTGCCAATGCTGTGGTGGTGAAAGATGTACCATCCAACAGTGTTACTGTGTTACGTAACATTGACACTATTGTCAAAGCCGAAGAATTGGACAACACGTTGGTAATGAATTATCCTAAAATATAAACCTTGTACTTTAAAATGAATATTACTGACAAATTTTTAAACAACGTTGTTGGCTTTTCAAAGCGTCAGTTTGATGACGAGGTGTTGCATCATGCTCGAAAATGTTATTTGGATTATCTGGGATGTGTTTTGGCGGGATGTGCGCGGAATAGGGAAAAGGTGGAGACCTTAGAACGTATAGGTCTTTTAAGGCAAGGCAATTGTACGGTACTTGGATCAGGCCAAAAATTCTTGTTTCGTGATGCGGGATTTGTCAATGGTTTCAATGCCCATGCAATGGAATTGGATGATGGTCATCGTTATGCTATGCTTCATATAGAAGCTCCTGTTTTCTCTGCCATGACGGCTCTGTATGAACAAGAGCATTTAAATGCCGAAGCGTTTTATAAAGGTGTTATTGTTGGTTATGAGGTGACAGTGCGACTTTCGCGGGCTATGCAGCCGTGGCATAAAGTGAGAGGATTTCATTCCACAGGAACATGCGCTACTGTCGGAGTGGCAATGGCTGCTGCTGCCGCATTGAATTACGATTTCAATCAGATGAAATCCACACTTTCGGCGGCCGCTTCAAGCGCAGCTGGCTTGCTTGAGATGCTCGCTGATGACTCGGAGTTGAAACCATATAATGTAGGTCGTGCGGTGATGGACGGCTTGACGGCTGCTTATATAGGCAAGGTTGGTTACATTCCTCCAGTTGACATCTTGGGAGGGAAGCGAGGTTTCCTCAATGTGATGACTGACACTCAAAACCTCGAATTTTTGGAATCATTTGACGAGTTAGACAAGCCTTGCATTTTAGGTAATTTCTTTAAACCTTATCCTGCATGCCGTCATTGTCATTCTACCATTGATGCGGCATTGGAGATAGCCAGAAAAAATGATATTCCGGCAGATTCTATTGATCGAATTAAAATTGGTACATATAAGCTCGCTTTAACCGGTCATGACCATACAGTTGTCAACTCGTCCAAATCAGCAATGATGAGTATACCATATGGTGCTGTTGTGGCTTTAGCAAAGAAAGATGCAGGGCTATCCCAATACGACGAAAAAGTTGTTTTGTCTGAAACAATACAACAATTGCTTAGGAAGGTGCAAATTACAGAAGATGTGGAACTCACAAGTCTTCTGCCCGACATAAGAGGTGCTAAGGTGGAGGTGGAAGCAGGAGGTAACAGCTATTCATGCCGAATTGATTATTCTCTCGGCGAACCGGAAAATCCGATGGATGATACAGCAATTATTGAAAAATTCAGGGATTTAGCCGAATTTGTTGGTTTAACAAAAGAAAAAGTTAACAATATCGTTGCAAAAGTATATAAAGGACAGATTATTACAATTATATAAGATATGATGGATTTATCTAACAAAA
>JAEEOD010000192.1 GCA_016284115.1 Bacteroidaceae bacterium | reverse complement strand
ACGCCTTGGAGAAAGCAGGCATGGACACCATTACCGCTTTCCCACCCATTCGTATCTTTGGTACTATAGGTTTCATTTGCACCATGTTGCTGGTAGATGTTCTAGGCTACCAAACCACCTACATGCAGTTTGTAGTCTCTGGCATATTAGGCATCCTGTTGGGTATCTTCTCTATGACCTTGCCCAATTGTCCTACAAACAAGAGTAGCAAGAAAACAATGGTCGATGCACTGGGTCTCAGAGCATTCACTCTGTTCAAAGATCGCACCATGGCCACCTTCTTCATCTTCTCAATGTTGTTAGGTGTGGCATTACAACTGAGCAACAGTTATGCCAATCCATTCATCACAAGTTTCCAAGACATACCTGAGTATGCTAATACCTTTGGTGCCAACCACGCTAATGCGTTGATATCATTGTCACAATGCTCCGAAACGCTGTGCATATTGCTCATCCCATTCTTCCTAAAACGTTGGGGCATCAAGAAAGTAATGCTCATGGCGATGTTAGCTTGGGTATTCCGCTTCGGTCTGTTTGGAGCAGGTAATCCTGGTGGAGGAGTTTGGATGTTCATCCTCTCCATGATTGTTTATGGTGTGGCATTTGACTTCTTCAACGTATCTGGTTCATTGTTTGTCAACAAGTTTACAGACAAGAGCATGCGAAGCAGTGCACAGGGCCTGTTCATGCTGATGACTAACGGCATTGGTGCTACTCTCGGTACCTTGGGCGCACAAAACATCGTCAACTATTTCACTGAGAATGTAGGTGGTAAGATGATTGGCGACTGGAGCAGTGCATGGTACATCTTTGCGGCTTATTCACTGGTCATCGCTATCTTGTTTGCCATCTTCTTTAAGTATGATTTCAAACCTGAAAAGAAAGCCGAATAATTGCCTATGATGAAAAACGAGAAAATACAACTACAATTAGAAAGCATCACCAATATCCCCAACGACCTCAACAATTGCAAGGTGACGATGAGGGCAGTAGGCACTAACGACATTCTGAGCATTGTCATTGGTGCTTACGAAGGACGTGCTATCTACATGGGAGCCAAAGGCATACAACAAAGTCGTCCCATGACTCACGACCTCTTTGCAGGGGTGATGAACGCTATGGCAGTAAAACTATGGCGTGCCGTCATCTACAAAGTGGATAAAGGCGTCTATTATACGTACTTGTATTTTCAGAAAGATTATGGCATGATGAGAGTGGATGCCCGTACCAGCGATGCTTTGGCTATGACAGTACGCATGGGTGCTCCTATCTTCACTTACAAAGAGTTGTTGGAGAAGGCACTGATAGGTCAGGACTGCTTTATTCGTGTAGAAGACGATTTGGATGAGTTTAAGGAACTCAAGGTGGTGACCCCTGGTGTTGATACCCTAAAGCAGCAACTCGACGAAGCCATTCAGAAAGAGGATTATGAGAAAGCAGCTGAGTTGCGCGACCAAATCAAGCAATTAGGCAACGAATAATTTCCCATCATGCACGTATTCTATACACCTGACATCGACCATAATAAGGCGTTACCTGAGGAAGAAGCTGCCCATGCTGTTCGTGTGTTGCGTCTTCAACCAGGTGACGAGGTGATGCTCACCGATGGCAAAGGCTCTTTCTACCGAGCTGAAATTAGTGTGGCAGATAAGAAGCACTGCTTGGTTAATATTCTAGAGAAGCAACCGCAGGCGCCTTTGTGGAAGAATCATATCCACTTAGCGGTAGCACCTACCAAGAATATGGATCGTATGGAGTGGCTCGCTGAAAAGGCCACAGAAATTGGTCTTGACGAAATCACCTTCCTGGATTGCCGCTATTCAGAACGTAAGGTCATCAAAACCGAGCGTATCGAAAAGATTCTTGTGTCTGCCATCAAACAATCGTTGAAAGCCCGCCTGCCTCTACTGCATGGAATGACGGATTTTGCTCAGTTTGTAAGTCAGCCCTTCTCTGGGCAAAAGTTCATTGCCCACTGCTACAAGAACGAACGTCAAGAATTGAAAGATATTATCCAACTAGGCCAAGATGTCGTAGTGCTGATTGGTCCCGAAGGTGACTTCAGCGAAGAGGAAGTTTCCCTCGCCCTCTCCCACGGCTTCACTCCCATCAGTCTCGGACCTTCTCGCCTTCGTACCGAAACAGCTGCCCTTGTCGCTGTTCACACCATCAATCTGCTCAACTATTAGAATCACTTTCTCTTCTTTTTACTTTTTTTGAAGCTGTTCATGATGCTTCGTACCAATCATAAATAATACTCATCGTTTCTGTCAATTACTTATTTTATTGCCTATGATTGGTAGTCTCATTGCCTCCAACTATGCATCAGTTATCATTTTCACACTTGTGAAATTCTCCTTTCACACTTGTGAAAATCTACTGTCGCAAATGTGGCAGAAGATTTTCACAAATGCGACAGAGTAATACAAGACGTTATATGTACTAACCAAGGAAAGGGCAAAGGTTATGATAACGTTTGGCTTACACAAACAAGAACCTATTATGTTTTAAATACCATATATTCTAAAGGGCTTAAAACAAAGGTGTCGCCAGCTTGTGCAGTGTTAGTTCTAGTAAACGGGCAGCTTAAATCCGCTAAACCTTTACTTCCGTTAAATGAAATGAGGGGGGTCTGGAGAGTATAATGGCCCCAGACGCCACTGCATAATTATGAGAATAGAGACAAGACACTACAGACAACTCCTTTAGACCATAGAAAATAATGGCATGGGGTCTGTTTAACCCACTCAATATGTCGTTTCATCGGTCATTATTCCTGTTTCACACATTATATTCTATATTTTCATATAGTAATGAGTGTAATTTTGTACATGAAATAAAACTAACATGATAAAAAGACCCATTTATTTGATAGTTGCAACATTAGCATCAAGAAAAAGCTACATCTCTAAGATTGAAAACTTTTATGAGCAAAGCGCCCTCATCCGAATTTTAAAGGCTTGGGACGACGGAATCTGTCTAACAATGATATTATTAACAAATAGAAAAGATCATTATGATACAAGAAGAAGAAGAAGAAGAATTTGACTATGTAGAAGAGAGCAGCTATCTAGATTCTTTTTACCCTACACATCCAGGAGCGGTAATCAAAGAGGAACTGGAATTTCGTGGCATCAGCCAGCGCGCTTTGGCCAAAGCAATAGGCGAACCTCCCAGTAAACTGAATGAAGTACTGAATGCCAGGCGTCAACTGTGTGCTGATATGGCTTTGCTGATTGGAAAGGCACTGGGTATGGATGCTGTTCCCCTCCTCGAGATGCAGATGAAGTTTAACCTATTGTCTGCTAAGCGAAAAAAAAGGTCATGAAACGATTGAAGATTATTCGCAATATTACAGCTACAACATAAAACGAACGGATAGAGGATTAATCCTCTATCCGTTGTTATTTAACATATAGTATCTTGCCACACCTCACCAAACAAACTTCGGAATCACCCCTGCCCCAGTTCTCAGCCAGCAAAATGGGAGTGAGTTTTAAATACTATTTATTGTATAGACAAAACAAACATTAGTTTTTGAATCAGAAAAGGAAAAAATCAATTCATGTAAGTGTGAACAGAAGTACCTTGCGCTGAAGGCAAGTAGTTAATTCCCCACCAACACATTTGCAGAAGGACAAAAGCGATGAGCAGCATCCAGAGTGCATTCTTGACATCATGTTTAGGCATCAGTCGATAATGAATATATGCTAAGTAAGCAAACCAAGTGATAGCCGCCCAAGTCTCTTTAGGATCCCAAGCCCAATAATGCCCCCATGCCTCTTTTGCCCATAAAGCACCAAACAACATACCAAAGGTCATAAAGGAAAGACCCACATATACAAGGTTGTCGCAAATCGCCATCTCTACTGAGCTTTGACTATTGGTTGTTAACTGCTGACTTTTAACTAGTTTGCCATTTTCAATCTTCCACTGATTGAAGAATAGCAAATAGAGCGCCATGACAGTTGCTGCCCCCAAGAGTGCATAAGCAAACATATACACAATGACATGAGGCGCAAACCACGGACTTTGCAAAGCAGGCATCAAAGTCTTGTTATGTATCTCAGGCTTAAACAGATTCACACAGATAAACACTACAGCCAGTAAGGTCGAGAAACTCAATATCCACTTGTATTTCCAACGACCATAGACAATGATACCAGCCAAAGGTAAGAAGAAACTATACCACAGGCGAGTCTCCCCCATCGTACGCAATGGAGGGCGCTCCAACGATATCCACATGGCGATAATGAACGACATAAACACCAGTAAGCCAGTCACTGTAGCGGCATATGCTACCTTCGTTCTGTCTTTCCATGCCGCATAAGCACCGATTATCCAGAAAATAACGGCAACTAACGCAAACCATATAAAACTACTCCATGTCATTCTTTCTTCCTTTGAGCTGTAAACAGCAATAACACTGCTCCTGCTATCATCAAATAGATTCCCTCATACACAAACGGCAACCATGGGTCGCGCACAAGTTCCAAGACACTGATATCGCTCCACTTTCCACGCGTGCTATCATAACTCAATTGGTAAATCTTCCATCCCCCCATTGAGCAAGGTTTATTCACCAATATCTCCGTTTCTACCTTCTTACCATTCTCTGTCATAATCTCCACTTTCGAAAGATAACGTTGTGGTTCACGTTCTGCCATCACAATGCTCTGGTGTTGTGTCACATTCAGCAACTGGTAAGGGAACATATAGCTACCCGATGTAATCCATCCAGACACACTCCTACTGCCATCAGGCAACGAAGCCGTTACATGAAGAGCAGTCACCGCCCCCGACTGATGCCATTCTGTATAATAGGTAGAGTCAGCTGTCATCACAGGTTGTGCCTCGTCTATCACCTGATTCACCTTCACCATCCAACCTTGCAGCGAGCCCCCTTGAAACTCATCGTCAATCAGCAAGACATCCGGATTGCCCTCAGGCAAGAGGGTACTACGAACCTCGTCATAGTACATCAGTTTGGGAGGATATTCGTCAATGGTAAAATCTTTCAGTTGAATGGCAACATTCAACTCCTTCATGGCACCAGTACTGCTGTCAACAGCCCTCCATTCTGGCGTTTCCTTGCTCACTGTCATAGTGAGTCGTTGCATGTCGGCACTGCCCAAGGTAGCTGTAAGAAGCGTAATCAGCAAACCCAGATGACTGACCAGCGAAGGCAACTTGCGCCATTTGAAATGAAGGAGTTGCATAATGGTCACCTGTGATAGAATCACAGCCACATACACATAAAGCAACACGAAGGGCCAGAACGACAGCATGCGAGTGATGCCTAGCCAGTCGGCAGCTGGTTGTCCATCAGCCACCTGACGTGTCAGTCCCATCACAATAGTCAATGCCGATGTAAGTACCAAGGCAGGCACGGCACAGTGCATCGAAGCGAGGAACCTCAAAGCGTAGGCCTTACTTTTCAGAGCATAAAGTAATATGGCACCCACCACGAAAGCCGCCAACACCACAAAGTTAGCAGGCCAACTTAGCAAGTTCCATTCCACAGATCCCATGCTCAGTTGCAACACCAGTCCTGTCACCATCAGCCCCACCCCAATGGCAAAGCCTTCTTTCATGCTCCACGGTTTATTCCACATGCTATTCTATTTTCACACAAAGATACAAGATATTATTGGTTCCTGCAAATTTTAGTTATTACCCTATTTCTTTGTTATATGAATATTCCTTGATGGTTTCGCCGACTGCATCTCTTACACTAAAAATCGCTCACGTTTTCTTAAAACTCAGAAACTCGTTACGCTCAAACAGGTCTAAGTTTTTATACAGAAAACTTTTCCGATTTTCTTAACGCTGCAGAGAAGAATGTCGGCTCTTCCATCAATTTATTCTTTGGTCAGCAAAGAAAAAGGCTGCCCGAATTTAAGCAGCCTTTTCTCTATAAATGAATAAATATTATTGTTCTAACAGTTTGCCATTTACCTTTGCCTCCTCCAGCCAAGTTGGAACAACTTCCTGCAAGAAACGATCCTTCTTGTCCTGCAACTTAGGCATATCAAGACCTATATACTGTTGAGCCTTCGCCTTCGTAGAAATATCAGGCATAGGGATATCCCCAATGAAACCATGCTTAGCACACACTTTCGCAATAGCCAAACGAGCCTGCTGAGCAAAGTCAACACT
>JAEEOD010000191.1 GCA_016284115.1 Bacteroidaceae bacterium | reverse complement strand
GCAAATCTAGCACCCCCTTCTGTACATGCATAAAATCACTCGTTCTCTCAATACAAGGTCGCATGTCAATCAGTCCGCAAATCATCACCTGTAACGCCTCGTTGAAATCCATTAAAAAATCATATCTCTTCTCATAAAAAGGGATAAAATCATCACGATAATATTCATAATAAGGAGTATTGCCATAAGCAGATTCCAAGGCATAGAGGTGTAAGTGTCGCCAATTACCATGGTCACTGATACGTATGTCCTTCGTTGGACATTTCAATGTGTCGGGTTTCACTGTTGGTACCGTCAGGGTTATCTTTCCCGAAGGACCTGCTATAATACATCTGTTGCGGTAAGTCTGCTTCATAAAATGGTCATGCTGTTCCATCCACACCTTGTCGGATGCCAGCAGGTGAGCATAATACTCTACTGGTGCCAGATAGGCGGTTGTCAGACATACCTCCCTCATCTTTTCAGTCCTTATGTACCCACTTGAACAAACGATTCCAACGAATCTTGCCATCCAGCCAATCGCGATCTTTATCGAGCGACAGCCAAATCAATATAGGCTTACCCACAACATGGTCTTCAGGAACAAACCCCCAATGGCGGGAATCGGCACTCTTGTGGCGGTTGTCGCCCATCATCCAGTAATAATCCATCTGGAAAGTATATTCGTTGGTCTTTACACCATTGATGTAGATACCATCAGCCTTGCGCTCCAGTTGATTGCCCTCGTAAGCAACAATACAACGCTCATATATTGGCAAGTTGTCATCATCCAGTTGTATGGTAGCTCCCTTTTGGGGTATCCATATTGGACCATAATTGTTACGATTCCACTTGGTATAAAGATTAAGTGGATAGAGGTCACCAATGAAATTCTCGCGTTCTGGCTCCATGACTATTTTGCTCACCAGTTTCTTGTTGCTCTGCAGGGTTGCAAGCATCTTTTTCGTCAGCGGCAAATTATAGGTAGGCGCCAGCTTACCATTCTGCAAGCGTGTGTTCAACCCCATGCTCAGCAACTCGGTCTCCCACGAGGCATCACCACTCATCTCCCATCTGTCCTCCTCACTAATGCCCAACTCCTTGAACATCTCATCAGTAATCATCGGTCCTGTGGTCTGCACAAAATAGTTCAGCTGCATATTCTCTGGGTCTTCGATCTGCTTTCCGTTCAACCACACGTGAGTATCGATGATTTGTAGCGTATCACCTGGCAGTCCCACGCAACGCTTCACATAATTCTCCCTACGGTCAACAGGCCTTACTACTATCTCACCATAGATGTGTGGATTGCTCTTTATTAACTTACTGCCCTCAGAATAGAAGATATCGTAGGCTGTGCGTTGCTGCTGGCGAGTCAGGGTTTCCATATCCACTCGCTCACCATAACGACGTTTTCCTTCCATATAGGCCAAAGTGTAGAAGTCTGTCTGTTGGAAATTCAGTGCTACAGTATCACCTGCAGGGAAGTTAAACACTACGATGTCGTTCAGTTTCACCTTCTGCCACCCCGGGGCACGTTTATATTTCCATTGAGGCCAATCCACATATGATTTCATGTTGGTACCAGGAATGGTGTGTTGCGTCAATGGAAGCGATAGCGGTGTATTTGGCACACGAGGGCCATAATTTGCCTTGCCAACGAACAAATAGTCACCCACCAACAATGATTTCTCCAACGAAGATGAAGGAATCTGATAGTTCTGAAATATGTAGAGGTTCACGAAATACACTGCCACCAGGGCAAACACTATGGCATCCACCCAACTCATGATTCCTCGTGCTGTGTCATTCTTCCATTCATGCCAGAAACCCCAGGGTATTATTTTAGTGATATAAGCATCAAAGATGAACGGCACCACCAATAGCCCCCACCAACTCTTTATCCAACACAGAAACAACAGGTAGAGTACCACGGCGATGGTCATTACCACCCATTGTCTTTTTGTTGCGTCCTTTATTTTTTGCATAATCATCAATTAAAATCCATAAACATCCTTATAATAATCCTGTATGGTCAGCAAACCCTGTTGGTTCACCGTCCACTCTGCTGCCAACACAGCACCCAAAGCAAAACCCTTGCGGTTATGTGCGTCATGAGTAATCGTAATCAGGTCGGCTTCAGAATCATAACGCACGGTGTGTATGCCCGGCACCTCGCCACGTCGAATATGATCCACACGTAACAGTTTCTTATCAGTAGTATCTTCTGCCCATGCCTCTTTGCGATCGATGTTGCTCACAATATCATCTGCGAGCGTGATAGCGGTACCACTGGGGTGATCCAACTTATGAACGTGGTGCGTCTCTTCCATCTCTACATCATACAGTGGGAAGTGGTTCATCACCTTGGCCAAGTATTTGTTCACAGCAGCGAATATGCCTACACCAATTGAGAAATTAGATGCCCAAAGCAATGTCCGGCCTTCTTCCTCACACATACGGCGCACGTCATCACCATGTTCTTTCATCCATCCCGTGCTACCACTCACCACTTTTACACCTTGTTGCCATGCTTTTAGATAATTGCCGTAAGCTGCCTGTGGGGCAGTAAACTCTATAGCCACATCAGCACTCCTAAAAGCATCAGAGTCAAAATCCTGCTGATTGCCTATATCAACTATACATACTATCTCATGTCCACGATCTTTGGCAATCTGCTCTATCATCTTGCCCATTTTGCCATAACCTATCAATGCTATTTTCATAAATATCTGTGTCGTTTATAAATTATTATTATTTTTATTTGGTGCAAAGTTAATCTTTTTCTTACATTTGCCATCAAATTAAAGCATTCTTAACAATGGAACAGCTATTACATTTCGCTTGGAAACACAAAATCTTTCCTCTCTCAGGGCTCAAAACCACTGATGGAGAGACAATAGAGGTCATCGATGCAGGTTTTCCCAACTCACATGCAGGTCCCGATTTCTTCAATGCCAAATTGAAGATAGGTGGTGTGTTGTGGGTTGGTAATGTAGAGATCCATGAGAAATCGAGCTACTGGTACAGTCATGGACATCACCAAAATCCTGCTTACACCAATGTTATCTTACATGTGGTAGAAGATGCCGATACCGAGATTACGCGATACGACTCGGCAGAAAAGATACCCCAATTGGAGTTTACATGTCCTGACGAAGTAAGGCGCAAGTACAACTTACTCAAGCGTACAGACACCTATCCTGCCTGCTACGCTATCTTACGTCAAATTCCAAAGATTACCATACATGGTTGGTTGTCAGCCTTGCAAGCTGAGCGATTTGATCAAAAGGCAACTATCATCAGTGAGCGACTAAAGCTATGCAAGGGCAATTGGGAGCAGGCTTTGTTCATCACTTTGGCACGCAACTTTGGTTTCGGACTAAACGGTGATGCATTCGAAGCATGGGCTAAGCGCATTGACCTAGCTGCGGTGGGGAAACACAAAGATGATATTAAGCAAGTAGAAGCCATCTTCTTCGGTATGGCAGGTTTGTTAGAAACCTCTTCTGACGACCCTTATTATCTGGCTCTACAAAAAGAATTCCACTACCTACGCCACAAATTCAGTTTTCCTTTACCCCTGCAAGCCGAATTATGGAAACTGCTGCGCATCCGCCCACAGGCATTTCCCCATACTAAAATTGCTCAATTGGCATTTCTCTATCAACATCAGGAGGCTCTATTTTCCAAAATCATAGAGGCAAAGGATGTAGAAACTGCCAAATCACTGTTACAAACCTCTTCCTCTGAGTATTGGAGAAATCATTATTTATTTGGTAAAGAATCTTTTATGAGTGAAAGAACGATGAGTGACAACTCGCTGAGTTTGCTACTCATCAATACTGTCATCCCATTCCTACTGGCATATGGCAAGCACAAAGGGAAAAATGAACTATGCTACCGCGCTTCTGAGTTTTTAGAGCAGCTAAAACCAGAAAACAACTTTATAACCCGTCAATGGGAACGCTTTGGCATCATTGCCGAGAATGCAGCCGATTCGCAAGCGCTCATCCAACTCCGCAAAGAATACTGTGACAAACGCGACTGCCTCCGTTGCCGCATCGGTTACCAGTATCTGAAAGAGTGGAAGGGGAGATAATACTATATGATTAATACATCGTGAACCATAGGGTAATGACTCCTAAACCTATGGGTAATGCCTGCTATCTCTATAACTAAAGTTTGCTATCATCCGAGGGAAAGCTTGCTACCAGTTGTCGCAGTATCTGCCAAGGGTCATTGCAGTATCTCCTATGGGGGTATAGGAGATACTGGAGAGAGTGATAACAGATACTGGAACGGGTGATAGCAAATACTAGAACGACCCGTAGGAGGCATTCCTTTCAGCAATAGCTCTTTTGGGAGCCTAAATCATATGATTTTTATTATTCATCGTAAAGTAAAAACGGCTTCCTTTCCTCTTTGAATTGAAGGACATCAGGTTGCCATCGGGCACGTATCTCCTCAACACTGCTGCCCTGCTCTATCATGGTACGTACCCAAGAGACACCAATGAGCTTTTCAAAGAAGTCGGTGAAGAACTTATCACCCATGCTTAAATCACGATAGGCATCAATAAGGTAACTGAGGTCGATGCCTTTATTAGCAAGATCTTCAGTACTTAGGCTGCTTAGGTCTACGCCCTGACATAGTCTGCCCTTCAAAGGGGGATTCTTGGCACCAGTACGACTCTTGGGGGTAAAAGTGAAGGAACGATTTTTAAAACCTGGATGACCATAGATTTGGAAAGGGTAGTCGGTACCCCGTCCTACACTGACGGGTGTTGCCTCAAAATAGCACAACGAGGGATAAAGATAAATGGCACGTAGGTTAGGTAAGTTAGGTGATGGAGGCACCTGGATGTCACACAACGTATGATGGGTGTAATTCTGACAAGGTACAACCTGCAACTGACACTCAGCCTTAGTGTCTAACCAACCCTTTGCCACCACCATCTGCGCCAGTTCGCCTAATGTCATACCATGCAGCACAGGAATGGGCAACCAGCCTACTCCACTCTTGTATTTCATATCTAAGATAGGACCATCCACTAGATGACCATTGGGGTTGGGACGGTCGAGGATGACAACCTGCTTGCCAGACTCGGCACAGGCAGCCATTAAACGGCACATAGTAATATAATAAGTATAGAAACGCAAACCAACGTCCTGAATATCAACCAACAACACATCAAATTTACTCATGGATGCTGCAGAAGGACGGTTGTTCCCTCCATCATAGAGAGAAAGAATTGGAATGCCCGTCTGGGCATCAATATCACTCGACACATGTTCACCAGCATCGGCAGTACCACGAAAGCCATGCTCAGGCGAAAAGACAGCAGTGACCTGCTTACCATCGCGCAAAAGACAATCGACCAAATGTTCGCCAGATGGCAACAAGGCTGTATGATTGCCAAAGACTGCCACACGCTTACCTTGTAGCAGGGGATAGTAAAGATCGGTACGGGCATCACCAGTGATAACGGCACTATCGGACATCACAACTACGGAAGGCCCTGACGGTGTAATGTTGGATTGTGGGGTACGTGCCTTGCAACTAGCGCAAAGTAGCAAACTGACAACTATGTAATAATAGATGGCTTTCATAAAAGTGATGTTTTTACAAAGATAGTGCAAGCCGAAGAAAGAACAAAATAAACATGTGTTTTATTTGTTAAGTAAACGCTTATATGTTATACATTTGTTAGACAATAATAGCAAATACGGCATTTCCTTATATCGATTATGGATTTTTTAAATGTATTATTTACATTTTTTAATGACGTTTTATGGTGGTGATATGGAAATAAACACTACCTTTGCAAAAATAATATTTGCACATCGCTCATGAAGTTAATAGTAGAAACGGGTTCGTTCTGTACAGAATGGGCTATCATAGATAACGATAAAGTGGTTGCTACTGCCAACACAGATATGGTTAACCCATTCTTGCAATCACGCAGAGAGATTAGCAGGTTGATAAGACTCAACCTGCCTGAAGATTTTTTCCATAGGAAATATGAAAAGGTGTTCTACTATGGGTCGGGGTGCAGCACAGAACATCGCAAGAAAAAGGTAGAGGCATCGCTTATCACCCAGTTCAAGGCACATGTAAAGGTAGAGTCAACCTTGCTCGCTGTAGCCAGGGGACTTTTACAGGATAAGGAAGGTATTGCCTGCGTATTGGGCAATCACTCTGGTTCGTGCCTCTATGACGGTACCATCATTTCTGAGCAGGTGTTGTCGGGTGGTTACTTATTGGGGGATGAGGGCAGTGCCATCATGTTAGGTCGTATATTCCTTGCCGATCTTTTAAAGAAAATGGCTCCAGCTGAACTGATATCTTACTTCTATCAGAATTTTAATGTGAGTGCCCATTCGTTGTTGGATTTGGTGTACGAGCACAAAGAGCCGGATAAATTCTTAGCATCGGTGGCTACTTTTTTGAAAGAATTCCAAGAAGATTCCTACGTACAGGATTTGGTAGTTAGGAACTTCAAAGATTTCTTTTCTCGCTGCGTGATACAGTATAATTATAAAAACTTACCCTTCTGTGCAGTTGGCTACATGGCGCATGACTTTAAGAGTCAGTTAGAAGATGTAGCTAAGGAGTATGGAATCAATTTAGCACCAGCAATAGAGCTAACGCCTATGAAACAGTTGCTAAAGTATCATTTGAATCACCCAGAGATATAAATAATAAAGGCTGCAGATATGCAGCCTTTATTATTTATCATAGTGCTTTCTCTTTTATCAAGTATTCCGCTATCTGCACCGCATTGAGAGCAGCACCTTTCTTTATTTGATCTCCTACAATCCAGAAAGTAAGGCCATTATCATTTGCCAAATCTTTGCGGATACGACCGATATATACAGGGTCCTTGCCTGCCAGGAACAATGGCATTGGGTATTTCTTTTCTGCAGGATTGTCCTCTATTACTAAGCCTTCAGCC
>JAEEOD010000190.1 GCA_016284115.1 Bacteroidaceae bacterium | reverse complement strand
TATTCTGGATAACATCTATCTTAATCCCAATACTCTTCTCGCGATGGGAAACAAATATTATGACGGAATTATTTTCCGTATTCCACAAGTGGGGTTTAAGGAAGCGTTCATGACAAAAATGAGTACAAGTAAAGGCGTAGGTGTTGCGCTTGACCCTTGGGACGATGGCTTTTGCGACAAACTTTTCAACTACTATTCTTCTCTTGATGGAGAGATATTTAACAAGTGTTGTGATAAAGAACTAGAACGGGTTTATGCTGAATATAATTCTGGGAAACAAATAATCAAGGATTTCGTCTGTTAAGCTCAAATTGCTATTGACTTACATTGTAAAGATTACAAGATAATTATGAAGATATTCTATTTTTTAGGTGGCGGTTTTGATCATCACGGACCATCGAACCACTTGATGTATGCCAAGATTTCAAAAGCGTTGGAACTGGGCCACGAGGTGTTTATGATTTGCAGTAAGGTTTCGCACGGAGACCCAAAGATACCGCAGGAATGGAAGGATAATCCACGTTTCAAATACGAAGCGGTTTTTCAGCAATCACCAGCTAAGAACCAGTTTATGAAACGTTACTACTCGCTGGCTAAATATGCCTGGGATTGCCGAAAGTATCTGAAGTTGGCGAGGGATTATGACGTGATGTTTATCCAGTCGAGTGCCGCTGCTCCTTTTACGGTGAGCATAGCCAAGCACTATGGCAAGATACCGGCCGTGTGGAACATTCAGGATATGTTCCCGGGCAGCTCTATCGCCAACGGTGTGATGACGAAGAAGTGGATGCAGAAGTTCTTCTATGCCTTCCAAAAGATAGCTTATAGAAAGGCTGACATAATAACAGTCATCAGCGAGGATATGAAAAAGAGTGTGGTGGAACAAGGCGTGAACCCTGACAAAGTGGTGGTGATACTGAACTGGTATAATGATCAGATAGTCCATGAAGTTCCTTGGGAAGAAAACAAATTCGTAAAGGAGCAAAACCTGTCGAAAGACCTCTTCTATGTTCAATATGCCGGAACGGTTGGCTACAATTGCGACTACAAGGCTTTTCTTCATATCGCCAATGGATTGAAAGATGAGCCAAGGATAAGAATCCAGATTATAGCCTTTGGAAGTCAATACCAACAACTGAAAGACGAGGCCAAGGAGATGGGACTTACCAACATTGACTTCTTGCCTATTCAGCCCCAGAATATGGTGTCGGATGTGTATAGCGCCTGCTCGGTGTGCTATATCCCATTGAAGCCAGGTGTAATCTGGAATAGCGTCCCCAGCAAGGCCGGACTGCTGATGGCGTGCAAGAGGCCGGTAATCAACTCGGTGGATGCCGAATCCTGGTACTACAAGGATTTCAATGAAAACAAGATCGGCATTTCTGTGCCTAACACGGATTATGATGCGTCGGTGAAGGCAATCCGTTATCTCTTTGAGAATCCCGACGAGTGCAAGGCAATGGGGCTGCGGGCGTTTGAGTATGGCAAAAAGGCTTACGCAAGCACGCCGCACCTGATGCATTATATGGAGGTTTATAAAAGCATTGCAAAGAAATAGTTCGGAGAAATGACAAAAGTAATAACCTACGGAACCTACGACCTGCTGCACCAGGGGCATCTCAACCTCCTGCGGCAGGCAAAGGAACTGGGTGACTACCTGATAGTGGGGGTCACAAGCGATAGTTTTGACCGTGGACGTGGAAAGTTGAATGTACGCAACAACGTATTAGAACGCGTTGAAGCGGTAAAGGCTACGGGCTATGCTGACGAGGTGATCATTGAAGACTATCTTGGCCAGAAGATTGATGACATCCAGAAATATGACGTTGACATCTTTGCTATTGGCAGCGACTGGGAAGGAAAGTTCGACTACTTGAATGAGTACTGCAAGGTGGTGTATCTGCCACGTACCGAAGGCATATCTTCCACGATGCTACGGGCGGAGAGTCAGAATGTGTTCCGCATAGGCGTCATTGGTAGCGGACGAATAGCCAACCGCTTCGTGCCAGAGACTAAGGTGGTGAATGGAGCAGAAGTTGTGGCGGTACTGAATCCGAATCAGGATAAGGCAGAGGTTTTTGCAAAGATGCATGGCATCGAAGCCTGTTCTGTTTTCAATTCCTTCATTGAGAAAGTAGATGCCGTCTATATTGCATCACCACATCTGTCACATTACGACTATGTGAAGCGTTCGTTGTTGGCTGGAAAACACGTCCTTTGTGAAATACCTTTTGTTTTGAACAAGGCAGAGGCTGCTGAATTGTATAACCTGGCTGAAGAAAGAAAACTTATCCTTTTAGAAGCCAGCAAGACTGCCTATTGCCCCGCTTTCGGACATATTGTGACATTGATTAAAAGCGGTATTATTGGTGATGTGGTGGACGTAAAAGCATCACTGAGTAAGATGGTATCCCCCCCTACACGAGAACTGGATGTTGAACAGGCTGGTGGAGCCATGACTGAACATGCCCCGCTAACGGTGATGGCCATTGTCAAACTACTGGGTATGGACTGGAAAGATGTGCATTTCCATACCAAACGTGAAAACGGTGTTGACATTTACACGAAAGGTGTTATCAACTATTCACATGCCACATCTTCCTTCACGTTGGGAATTGGCGTGAAAACAGAGGGGAACTTGGTGGTTTCGGGAACCAAGGGCTATGTGTATGTACCAGCTCCGTGGTGGTTGACAGACTATTTTGAGGTACGCTACGAAGACCAGACGAAGAACAAGAAGTACTTCTACAGCTATGACGGAGAGGGGCTACGCTATGAGATCCAGGAATTCCTGTCCATGATAGTGAATGACCGAAGGAGTTGCTACAAACTACGCAGACGTGAGAGTGTGGCCATTGCAGAAATAATAGAAAAATACAGAAACGGAGAAAACGTAACAGAGATATGATTAAAAGGATACTTGTCGTCGGAGGAGCTAATGGTATAGGCCTCAGCATTGCTACCG
>JAEEOD010000189.1 GCA_016284115.1 Bacteroidaceae bacterium | reverse complement strand
ACGGTTTTTTTAATACCTCGCTTCGTCATATCTCGTAACGACTCGACCAGACATGCAAGAATAACGACTCTCACAGCTCCGGGAAGTCTCAATTAGCAATTTGTAATTATCAATCGTCAATTGTTGTATTCGCCTCAGGAGACCCTTTGTTCTTCGGCTTCGCCAACACCATTCTGCGCGAGATGCCAGATGCAGAAATAGAGTTATTCCCAACATTCAACTCCCTGCAAACACTGGCACACCGCATGCTGATACCCTATCACGATATGCACATTGTATCACTCACAGGACGCCCTTGGCATGAGTTCGACAAAGCGTTGATAGAAAGAGCTTCCAAGATAGGTATATTGACAGACAACAAAGAGCATACCCCAACCACCATTGCACAACGTATGTTGGACTATGGCTACGACCAATACAAGATGTGTGTAGGAGAGCATTTGTGTAACCCGAGAAAAGAGTGCATTACCCATCTTTCTTTAGCAGAAGCTGCAAAGCAGACGTTCACCAATCCCAATTGTCTGATACTGCAAGCAAGTCACACAAAGCCAAGAATATTTGGTATTCCTGATGAACAGTTTGCCATATTGGAAGGGCGTCCGAGAATGATTACCAAAGCCCCTATCCGATTGCTCTCATTACAAGCCTTAGATCTGTATCAGAAGCACACGCTTTGGGACATAGGTTTCTGCACAGGCTCTGTAAGCATAGAAGCTAAGTTGCAATTCCCTCATCTGGAGATTGTTTCTTTTGAAGTGCGCGAGGAAGGCAAAGAACTGATGCGAATTAATTCGCAACGCTTTGGAACACCAGGCATCACCGCTTTGATAGGTGATTTCCTGAAGCAAGACCTGAACAACCTGCCTCATCCGGATGCTGTGTTCATTGGAGGACATAACGGACAACTCTCTTCTATGTTAGAACGCATCAAGAGCGTGTTGCTGCCTGGTGGATGTGTAGTTTTTAATTCAGTAAGCCAAGAGAGTCAGCAAGCATTCAAACAACAAGCCGAGGAAATAGGTTTTACCTTGCAACCATCCATGCACGTTACACTCAACGATTTTAACCCCATAGAAATTATAAAAGCAACCTTATGAAAATAGCTGTTATACCCATAAACGAAACAGGTAAAGTGGTGGCAAATACTATATGCCAGCAATTTCATGCAACCACACTACATCGCGTAAATGTGGGCAATACGTGGAATCAATACGATGCCTTTGTATTTATTGGAGCCCTGGGTATCTGTGTGCGAACCATCGCGCCATATATATACGACAAGCATACTGACCCTGCCATTATTTGTATTGACAGCTTGGGAAAACAAGTAATATCTGTTTTGTCTGGTCATGTAGGAGGGGCGAATGATTTGGCTTTACAGATTGCAGGCATTTTGGGAGCTACGCCTGTCATTACCACACAAAGCGATATGTCTGGATTATGGGCACTCGATACACTTGGCGAACGCTTTAACTGGCAACCCCTTCATGCCACAAACCCTGCTATTTTTGCTTTTGTCAACCAAGAACCAACGGCCCTGTTGCTCGACATTCGCGATGAGGGCACCGAGTATTTAGAAAGCACCCTACCCTCACATGTTACCATTGTCAACAACATAGACGAAGTAACAACCAGTAAGTATAAGTTGGTCATCATTGTTTCCTACAAGCATTATGAGGCTATCAACGGCGTAGTCATGCTTCAATATATTCCCACAGTATTGACAATGGGCATCGGTTTGGCACATCAGGCGGAACCAGTAGAGAGTATTTTGCAGGAAATCTACCATCAATTGATACTCGACGGCATAGAGTCGAAGGCTATAAAGCAATACGCCACCATTGACGTAAAAGCAGATGAACCAGTCATACATCATTTGCAAAGGGAAGGCAAAGAGGTGGTTTTCTACAAAGCCAATGAATTGTCGGATGTTGACGTACCAACTCCAAGCAGTACAGTAGCACAACATGTGGGTACACCCAGCGTTTGCGAAGCAGCTGCCATCTTAGGTTCCAATAACGGCAAGCTCATCAAAGAAAAGGTGAAAGGCAAGAACTGGACGGTTGCCTTAGCAATAGGCAACATCTATTTGCGAGAGCCTAAACAAGGACATATTGAGATTGTGGGAGCTGGTCCTGGTGATCCCGATTTAGTGTCTGTTAGAGGCAGGAAGATGTTGGAAAAAGCCGACCTTATCCTATATGCAGGCAGTCTGGTTCCCAAGGAATTAACCGAATGTCACAAACCAGGAGCCACCGTTCTCAGTTCGGCCTCTATGGCATTGGAGGAACAAGTAAACTTGATGAAGCGATTCTATGACGAGGGTAAGTTAATCGTACGCTTGCACACGGGCGACCCTTGTATATTTGGTGCCATTCAGGAACAGATGAATTACTTCGACAAATGGGGCATGAGCT
>JAEEOD010000188.1 GCA_016284115.1 Bacteroidaceae bacterium | reverse complement strand
CACCATTTGCAACTTAATCTTGGCACCATTCATCAGATCATCATGGTTCAGGTAGTTGTGCTGCCAGTTCTTGCTATTGACCTTCATCTTGTCAATGTATTTGTTGTCGGCAGAACAATCTGAAGCTTTGATTTCCACGGTTTTCCCGTTTTCTAAATGAAGTTTTACTTCCTTGAAATAAGGAGTGCCCAGTACGTATTGTCCGCTACCCGGGCATACAGGGTAGAAGCCCAAAGCTGAGAACACATACCAGGCAGAGGTCTGTCCGTTGTCCTCGTCACCGCAATAGCCATCAGGCGTTGCCGCATAGAGCTTGTCCATCACCTCACGAATCCAGTATTGTGCCTTCCAGGGTTCGCCTGCATAGCCGTAGAGGTATATCATGTGCTGTACAGGTTGATTGCCGTGTGCATAGTTACCCATATTCATAATCTGCATTTCACGAATCTCGTGGATGGGGAAACCGTAGTAGCTGTCGTCGAAGATAGGTGGTACGGAGAAGACTGAGTCCATCATATGGGTGAACTCTTGCTTGCCACCCATGAGGTTAATCAGTCCCTGTGGGTCGTGGAACACTGACCATGTGTAGTGCCAGCTATTACCTTCGGTAAATGCATCGCCCCATTTCAAAGGGTTAAACGGACTTTGGAAGGTACCGTCCTCGTTCTTGCCACGCATCAACTTGCTCTCGGCATCAAACAGGTTGCGGTAGTTCATGGCACGCTGTGCATAGATAGCGATTTCGCTCTCTGGCTTGCCCAATGCCTTGCCCAACTGATAGATGCACCAGTCGTCATAAGCGTATTCCAATGTGCGGGCAGCACTCTCGTTGATGCCCACATTATAAGGCACATAGCCAAGACTGTTATAGTATTCTACACCTTTACGGCCGGTAGAACCAATGGTAGGATGAGCGTTGTTGGCTCCGTGTATCACTGCTTCCCATAAGGTCTCAATGTCATAGTCGCGCAAGCCTTTCAGATAGGCGTCAGCTACGACAGATGCTGAGTTGTTGCCCACCATACAGTTGCGATGTCCCGGACTAGCCCATTCTGGCAGAAAGCCACTTTCCTTATAGGCATTGGCCAAGCCGTCCTGCATCTTAACATTCATGCTGGGATACATCAGGTTGAGGAAGGGGAACAGGCAGCGGAAGGTGTCCCAGAAGCCCGTGTCGGTAAACATATAGCCTGGCAGTACCTCGCCGTTGTACGGACTATAGTGTACTGGCTTGCCGGCAGCATCTATCTCATAGAGACTGCGGGGGAAGAGTACAGAACGGTACAGACAGCTATAGAAGGTGCGCAGATGGTCGATATTGTCGTCGTTTACCTCTATCTTGCCCAAGGTCTCGTTCCATGTGGTACGTGCAGCATCGCACACCTCATCAAATGAACGGGCACCTACTTCTTGGAGGTTACGTTCTGCTTGCTCATAGCTGATGAATGAGGAAGCCACCTTTGCTACTACCGTCTCGCCTCTGTGGGTTGGGAAACTTACAATGGCACCAGCATGGGTGCTTTCGGCTTCGGTAGCATCGTCCTTGATGGCTTGGTTATCTACCACAGAAACATTGGTAAATAATTTGCTGAACTCGATAACGAAATAATTTTTGAAGTTCTCTGGTACGCCTCCGCTGTTGCGGGTGGTGTAGCCTATGATTTTCTTTTCATTTGGGAGTACCTTAATATATGAGCCTCTGTCGAAAGCATCGATGACTATAGCCGATTGCTCACTCTCTGGGAAGGTGAAACGGAATACGGCAGCACGTTCGGTAGGCGTGATTTCGGTGGTGATGTCGTAGTCAGCCAAATATACTTTATAGTAATAAGGCGTGGCGGTTTCTGCCTTGTGTGAAAACCAACTGGCACGCTCTTCCTCGTCGAACACTATCTTGTCGGCGATAGGCATCAGACTGAACTGACCGTAGTCGTTGATCCACGGACTGGGCTGGTGGGTTTGCTTGAAACCACGAATCTTGTCGGCATCATAGACATATGCCCATCCGTCACCCATCTTGCCTGTCTGCGGTGTCCAGAAGTTCATGCCCCAGGGTAGGGCTACAGCGGGGTAGGTATTACCCGTGGAGAGGGTGTACTTGGAGTGGGTACCCATAAGGGTGGTAACATAATCTACAGGCTCAAGGGTAGATTGTTTCTCTGTTGGCGAGGAGATGCATCGTGCCAACAAGATTCCTATCAAAACGTACAATACTTTTTTCATCTTTCGATTTTTAATAAGGCACCAGTTGTCACATCAAACTGCACTTTAGTCACAGTATTTCTGTTAAACAACTGATCTGAGAGATATTCGCGAATGCCAAACTGGGTGAATGACATTTCGGTGTTGATAATGTCCTTATGGTTGAAGGTGAGTTTGACATCAGCTTTGCCAGGAACGTTGTAGGCTACACCGTCTAAGGCAGTCTTGCTGCCGTTAGTCAGTATGTTGACGAGAGTCTTACCTCTGCCTTCAGTTGGTTCGGCAGGCTGTTCTGGTATCAGGTGCTTATTGACGATGGTCAGTTCTACAGGCTCACCAGCCAGATCGTCGGCGTCTACAAAACCTAATCGCTTGGAGAAACGGAACACAACGCGGTTGTTCATCTCCTCAGGGGCTATCCTCATAGAGAATGGATGGGTATCGGTGGTTACCTTTCCCTCAAACATCTGCACCATAGCTTTCTCCTGCTTGTTCAGGTTATCCAGCATGATCTGCAGTTGTGCTCCATCCTTGGGCAGATTGTCAGCTTCGCCTCTCAGCAGGGTGTTCTTGCTCTCGCGAATGCTGTATATCTCACGAGCCACCAGCTCCGCCATCTTTGCAGTTGAGGCAGACATCAAGATCTCTTCGGTCAGGAATGAACGAGGGTCAAGGTCGGGTTCTGTCACTTGCTGTACTTCAGGCTGTGCTGTTTTTGGTTCACCTACGTAGGGAAGGTTAATGGAGCGCACAATACCATCGGCAGTCAGTTCCATCAATGGGGCTGTGCTGCGGTCTTTCATCTCAACGAAATAGATGTTGTCTTTATCAGGTACACCCACTGTCTTTACCTGAACATTGTCCAAAGTCCATGTGGTTTCGGCTTCCTGCTTTACGCCACTCAGGCGCAAATAGCGCTCGGCATACTTACTGAATTGTCCTGGTTCGTAATGTTGTCGTGTAGCTTTGGCCTCAATGACGATTTCTGTCTGAGGCAGTATGTAGGTCACGCCAAATTTCTTGCCGAAAGTCACACCTGGTGTCACTTCGGTTTGTGCCATCACTGCAAACAGATTGCACCCCATCAAAGCACAAGCTAGAATGGTTCTGCGTGCGGTGGCCAATGATACATTATTCATAAAACTACTCATAATTCTCAATAGGTTTCGCTCTATTTTGCAAAAACTATGCATACTGGCTGACTGATGATGATATCGCGATAAGTGTTAACCAGCATGCCAGTTTTTATGTTCCTTTCAAATACTTCAATCTTGTTGTCGTTCATATCAGCTACCAGCACATACTTGCCGTTAGGGGTGATGTTGAAGTTGCGTGGGTGCTTACCAGTAAACTGATAGCCCACTTTCTTCAGCATACCCGTCTCTTGGTTCACCTCAAAGATAGCCAATCCGTCATCTATATTACGCACGCTGGCATACAAAAACCTGCCGTCAGGCGAGAGGTGGATGTCTGCAGCATGACGGTCAGCCTGTGGATGTGTTTCAATGGTTTGAATTACTTCCATCTTTCCATTGTTGTAGTTGCATACTGTTACAGTCTCACTTAGCTCGCCGATAATATAGACAAACCTGCCATCCTTGCTGAACGTGATGTGACGAGGACCAGAATCTTCATTAATCGCTGTGTTCTCCAACTTCAGATGAGGCTTGGATGAATCGGCTTCTACATCAAAATGCAAGATGCGGTCGGCACTGAAGTCGGTAGCCAACAGTTGCTTACCATCAGGAGTGAAGGCTGTGCAATGTACGTGGGGCGTTTCCTGACGGCTCATGTCTGGGCCGCCTATGTTGCCACAGAAGATGGTATCAACGGGCTCTAGCGAGCCGTCGTAACGCAGGGGGAATATCGACATACTGCCACCTGAGTAGTTGGCAGTAGTCACAATCTTGCCGTTGGTAGCCACATAGCAGGGGTCTTCTCCAAAAGTGGGTTCCTGGTTCATCAGTTCGGCAGTACCATTCTCCTTGTCGAACTTGAATGCAGACACTGAAGCCGTCTCATCGTGCTTCTCACTCACCACGTACATCACTTGCTGGTTGGCAGAGAGTGTGAGGTAGGAGGGATTATCCATTTTGATGACCTCCAAAGGTCTGACTGTACCGTTCTCTTGGTCGAACTTATAGGTATAGATGCCCTCGCTTTCGGCGAAGGTATAAGTACCTACAATCATGGTCAGCTCGTCAACTGCTGGCTGCGAATTGCAGGCTGCCAATGCCAAGAGTAGGCTACCAAAGACAAAATTCCTATTCATAGAGTTATAATATTATACTAACAAATACAAAGCTGCTGCAATGGCGCCACCAATGATAGGTCCTACTACAGGTACCCAAGAATAGCTCCAGTCGCTGTCACGCTTACCCTTGATAGGCAGTATGAAGTGAGCGAAACGAGGAGCCAGGTCGCGGGCAGGATTGATGGCATAACCTGTGGTTCCACCCAATGACATGCCGATGGCAACAATCAGGAAGGTAACAGGGAAAGCGCCGAGGCTACCCATGCCCAACTCTGGGGTGTTGCCCACATTGCCGATGGCTAAGATGACATAAACCAACACGAAGGTGCCAATGATTTCGCTTACCAGATTACGTCCCTTGTTGCGGATGGCAGGGATGGTGCAGAAAGTACCTAATTTCGCATCAGCATCTGAGGTAGCATCGTAGTGGTCCTTGAAATAGATATATACCAATACGGCACCTACAAAACCTCCCAGCATCTGGGCAATGATATAAGGCACCACAAGGTTCCATTCGAAGGTACCAGCCAATGCCAAACCTATGGAAACTGCGGGGTTGAGGTGAGCTCCTGTATACGGGCCAGCTACGAACACGCCACACATTACTGCCAGACCCCAAGCGAAGGTAACTACTACCCATCCAGCTCCTTTGGCCTTAGATTTCTCCAAACTTACGTTGGCACATACGCCATCGCCCATCAAAATCAGTATCATCGTTCCGATGAACTCAAAAATCATTTTCTCTATCATAGTGTTTATAATTTTAGGTCTTACAATGATGATTGGGGAGTTAAGGTGCGTTGTATAGCCTCACGCCATCCCTTAACTTGTGCTTCTACAAACTGACGGTCGTCGGTAGGCATGAACATCGAGTCAATCTGCCATTGGTCTCGAATTTCTTCAATACTTTTCCAGAAACCCACTGCCAAACCCGCCAAGTAGGTAGCACCCAAGGCTGTGGTTTCAGGATTACGTGGACGAATCACTTTGGTGTTCAGAATATCGGCCTGGAACTGCATCATCAGGTTGTTGCGTGAAGCGCCACCATCCACCTTCAGTTCGGCCAATGGAAGCTCTGCATCACGCTGCATGGCCTGCACGATGTCGAGCGTCTGGAAAGCAATGCCCTCCAATGCAGCACGTGCTATGTGGGCAGCGGTGGTACCACGACTAATACCTGTGATGCTACCTCGTGCGTACTGGTCCCAGTAAGGAGCACCCATACCTGTTAGTGCCGGCACGAAATACACACCGCCTGTGTCTGGTACGGTAGCTGCCAAAGCCTCAATCTCGCCCGACGACTTGATAATCCCCAAACCATCGCGTAGCCACTGAACCACAGAACCACCCACAAAGATACTGCCTTCTAAGGCATAGGTTACCTTGTTGTTGATTTTTAGTGCGATGGTGGTCAGCAGGTTGTTTTTTGACATGATGGGTTTCTCACCGCTGTTCATCAATAAGAAACAGCCTGTGCCATAGGTGTTCTTTACACTGCCAGGCTCTGTACAGAGTTGTCCGAAGAGGGCTGCTTGCTGATCACCAGCTATGCCACCGATAGCTACTGGTTGGTTGAAGATTGGTGATTGTGTATAGCCATATACCTCGCTGCATGACTTCACCTTTGGCATCATCGACAATGGAATGTCAAACAACTTCAACAGGTCTTCATCCCATTGCAGGGTATGGATATTGAACAGCATCGTACGAGAAGCGTTGGTTACATCGGTGATGTGCAGTGCGCCTTTAGTCAAGCGCCACACCAGCCATGAGTCAACGGTACCGAAACGCAGCTTGCCCTGTTGTGCACGAACCCTCGCGCCACTCACGTTATCGAGTATCCACTTTATTTTCGTAGCACTGAAATAGGCATCGATAATCAGACCTGTCTTTTCGTGAATCATGTCTGTTACCCCCTGTGCCTTCAGTTCATCGCAATACTCAGCTGTTCTGCGGTCTTGCCACACAATAGCGTTATAGATAGGCTCTTCGGTTTCCACATCCCACACAATGGTGGTCTCACGTTGATTAGTAATACCTATAGCGGCAATATCTTCTCCGTTGATGCCCATCTTCGCCATCGCCTCACTGATGACAGATGCTTCAGATGACCAAATCTCGTGTGGGTTGTGCTCTACCCATCCTGATTTTGGGAAGTACTGCGTAAACTCCTTTTGTGCCACGGCACAGCTTTCACCTTTCTTGTTGAAGATGATAGCACGCGAACTGCTGGTGCCTTGGTCCACTGCTAAAATGTATTTTCCCATAGTATTATGATTTTATTCTTATTTTCTCAATGCTTCACAGTCTTTGATTAACTCATCCACATGTGCTTCATCTGTAGCCCATGAAGTGACGAAGCGGATGGCTGAGTGATTGTCGTCTATCGGTTGCCACTCTTCAAAGATATACTTCTTTGCCAAAGAAGCCATCTCGTCACGTGTGACGATGGGGAACACTTGGTTGGTGGGTGAGTCTGCCAAGAACTCAAAGCCCGCTTCCTTCAAGGCTGCTGATAACTTCTTAGCTAGTATGTTTGCGTGACGGGCAATCTTGAAATAGAGGTCATCTTTGAATAACTCCCCAAACTGCACACCCAGCAACCATCCCTTAGCTAACAAGGCACCCCGTTCCTTGCGCACATAGACGAAGTCGGGATACAGCTCAGGATTGTTGAACACTATGGCCTCGCCAAACAACGCCCCGTTCTTGGTACCGCCAATATAGAATACATCCGTCAGTTCCGTCAGGTCGTGCAGGGTGAGGTCGTTCTCGTCAGACGTCAGTGCACTGCCCAGTCGAGCCCCGTCAAGATAGAGCAACAACTTGTGTGCACGACAAAACTCGCTGATGGCTTGTAATTCCGCTTTTTTATAGATAGTACCTACTTCTGTAGCGTCAGACACATATACCATAGCCGGTTTCACCATGTGCGGACGCATGAAATAGTCGTCAAGAGCTTTCTGAATGCCTGCAGGGGTGAGTTTGCCCTGAACACCAGGGACGGTGATGACACGATGTCCCGTTGCCTCGATGGCACCCGTTTCGTGTGCCCATATATGTCCGCCATCTACACAAAGCACGGCTTCCGGTGTGCGTAACAAGGCAGAGATCACCGCCATATTGGCCTGTGTCCCACCTATCACGAAATAAATAGTTGCTTTTGGGTTACCTATGCGTTGGCGAATCAGCTCTATGGCTTCTTTCGTCACCTCATCCTCTCCATAGCCAGGATGCTGCATCAGGTTTCTTTCCTGTAGTTTCTTCAGGATATTAGGGTGTGCCCCCTCTGAATAGTCGCATGTAAAACTATACATTCTTCTTGTAGGTTTGATTTATTAATACCTTGCGAAGATAAGGCTTTTTTATAAAATATAAAAGAAAAGGAGAAGCTTTTGAGTGGAATAATGAGGTTAAAGCTTGTTCTTGTATTCTTTTGGCGAACACCCCATCTGCTTGCTGAAAAAACGAGTGAAGTGCTGAGGATATTGAAATCCCAGTTCATAGGCTATCTCTTTGATGCTTGAGTCCTGTTGCTGCAACTTGTTAATAGCCACATCCAGTATGTAAGAGGTGATGAAATCTTGAGCACTCTTACCGGTGTCTTTCTTGACAAGTTCGCTGAAATACTTGGTAGAGTAGCCGGAAAGATTGGCAAAGTATTCGACGGTAGGCAGAACAATTTCCTTTTCCTGTTGGTGGATATAGTATTCGTTTAGTTGGTGCTGGAACTTGATAGTTGCTTCTTTATTCAACGGACTGCGTGACTCAAACTGGCGGTCGTAGAGACGCAGGAGGTATTCCAACAACAACTCGATGTTAAGTCGAAGTAGATTCTTGTTGTATGGGGTTGCTTCTTGTTTGATTTCTTGTCTGATGCGGTTCATTGATTCCATAAAGAATTGCTTCTCTTCTTCAGAAATATAAAGTGCCTCGTTACTGTTATATGAAAAGAATGGAAATCTGTCGAGTATGTGCATACCCAGTTCTGTGCCGTGTATCAGGTTGGGATGAAATAGCAAACAAACAGATGATGGCTTTTCGTCTTCCTTCAAGTCGATGGTAATCTCTTGCCCGGGGGCTATGCAGAAAATGGAACCGTCTGTGTAGTCGTAGCGAGTATGCCCATAGGCGATGTCACCACAATACTTGTTCTTCAGTTTGATGATATAGAAGCCAAAACTAAGTGTCTCGTTTTTACAATGAACAGTCTCATTGAAGTCCACTACATTGATTAAAGGGTTTACCCCTTCAAAACCGAACTTCTCGTTATACTCAGCTATGGTGCTTAAATAAGACATGCTTATATTGTAATAAAATTTAACTAATAGTTGCTGTTTCAGTTAAAGAATACAAATATTACTACAAAAAAGGACTAATAGGTAATTGAGGTATCTTTATCCGTAACAAAGGTAATATTTTTTTATAACTTCGAAGTATCTTTGCAGTATAAAATATTTATTATAGCTGCGTTGTTATGAATAAAAATTCAATTTCAAGAAGAGAAGCACTAAGGAACATTGGTGCAATGGTGACTGGCACGTTGCTGCTTTCAGCAGGTGGCATGGTGACTTCGTGTGATGCCAACAAGAAGGCAAAGAGACTGATTTTTTACTTCACTGGCACAGGGAACAGTCTGTATGTGGCACGTCAGCTGGCTGGCGAAGACGGTCAGCTACTCAGCATCCCACAATTGATGAAAAGGGGACTATTTGAATTTGAAGCAGAGGAAATAGGAATGGTATTCCCTACTTATAGCCACATGCCACCTCGTATGGTGAAACAATTCATGGCGAAGGCTAAGCTGAAAGCCGACTATTTCTTTGCTGTGCCTACCTTTGGTGCCATCAAGGCTACTACGGTGGAGAACGCAGCAAAGTTTGCAGCCAGAGGAGGAACTACCTTCAATTACATCAAGACCATTTTGATGGTTGATGTAGGTCTGCATTTCTTTGATATCGATAAAGAACGTGCAATAGATAAGCACATCCCAGAGCAATTAGAGGCCATCAAGGCTGATATCAACATTCGCAAGAACTACATTGAAGAAACAACTGACCAGGAACGTGAGTTCCACAACGGACTGATGGCTGCCTGCCAGATGAATGACGAGGAAGGTTTCCACATGCAGGCAGAGAATAGGTTCAACATCGACGCAGACAAGTGTGTGGGTTGTGGCACATGCGTAGAGGTTTGTCCGCATGGCAATTATAGATTCGGTAATCGTGGTTTGGAGACGAATGGTGAATGCGACTATTGTATGTCGTGCGTTCACAATTGTCCGCAGAAGGCCATAACCTTCAAGCCTTCTGACAATTTCATGCTGAGACCTGAACCCAATCCTAATGCCCGTTTCCGTAATCCACACGTTACATTGGCGGATATCAAGCGAGCTAACAGACAATAAGGATGGTGCTGAATTAAATATTTATCCCCCGCTGTTGCGGGGGATAAATTATAAAGTACCTTGCTTTAGCTTCTCAACATAAGCATCAATCTTTTGCATCTGAGCAGGGATGTTGATGCGTTGCGGACACTCGGGTGAACACTGGTTGCAACTGGTGCAATGACTGGCCTGACGGAGCTTGGGCACTGCACGGTCATATCCCACTAAGAATGCCTGACGGGCCTTCTTGTAGTTGGGGTCTTGCATGCTCTCAGGAATGTTGCCTTCGTTCACGCACTTGTTGTAATGTACCAGAATGCCTGGAATATCCAATCCGTAAGGACAAGGCATGCAGTACTGACAACTGTTGCACGGGATGGTGGGGTAGGTGACCATCAGGCTGGCGGTGTCTTCCAGATAGGCCAGGTCGGCCTCTGACAACGGTACCACTGGTGCCAAACTGCGGATGTTGTCCTGCAGGTGCTCCATATAGGTCATACCGCTCAGCACACTCATCACCATAGGATAGGTGCCACAGAAACGGAAGGCCCAGGATGCCACGCTGTTCTCGGGCTCCTGCTGCTTCAGACGGGCTACGATGTGGTTGGGCACATTAGACAAGCGTCCACCCAGCAACGGCTCCATAATAACGCTTGGAATGTTGCGCTTGGCCAGCTCGTTGTACAGATACTCGGCATTGACGTTGCGTGGATTGGTCTCCTTGGCGTGGGTCCAGTCGAGGTAGTTCATCTGAATCTGCACAAAATCCCACTTGTATTTGCCTTCGTCATGCAACTGCAGCATGTAGTCGAACACTGCCACATCACCGTGGAAAGACCAGCCCAGGTTGCGAATCCTGCCTGCCTCACGCTCCTTGACTAAGAAATCGATAACACCATTGTCAAAGAAACGTTCCATCAGCTGAGGTATGCCATCGCCACCGCCAATGGAGTGCAACAGGTAGTAGTCGATGTAATCGGTCTGCAACTCCTTGAACGAGTTGTGGTACATCTCTAACGATTGCTTATACATCTCTTGTGGAGAAAGTCCTCTGCCAGCTATTCGCTGATTTGACAACTTGGTGGCTATGAAATACTCATTGCGGGGATGGCGCTTCAGGGCAATGCCTGTGGCACGTTCTGACTGTCCCTGCACATATACAGGAGCTGTGTCGAAATAATTAACGCCATGATCCAAGGCATAGTCAA
>JAEEOD010000187.1 GCA_016284115.1 Bacteroidaceae bacterium | reverse complement strand
TTTAACAATGTGGAGTTTATTTCGTCTACTTGGCTTTGGCAAACGCACAGAGCAGCAGGCAACCGACAATATGATAAAGTATCTGGTAGTTGGCTTGGGAAACATTGGTCCTGAATACCATAAAACTCGTCATAATACGGGATTTATGGTGGTGGACAAATTTGCCGAGAAGAACAATGCGCCTGCATGGGAAGATCGCCGATATGGATTTGTGAACCGTGTGAACATCAAAGGACGACAGATTGTTTTGCTGAAGCCGTCAACATTCATGAACCTGAGCGGCAACGCTGTGCGCTACTGGATGAAAGAGGAGAACATCGCACTGGAAAACCTGTTGGTGGTGGTAGATGACCTGTCTCTTCCCTTAGGAGAATTACGACTAAAGCCCAAAGGCAGTGATGCAGGACATAACGGATTGAAACACATAGCTGACATATTAGGTACACAGGCATATGCCCGACTGCGTTTTGGCATCGGCAACGAATATCCTCGAGGTGGACAAGTGAACTATGTACTGAGCGAATTTGATGACGAAGACTTGAAGATTTTACCAGAGCGCATAAATCAAGCGTGCGAGATGATTAAAAGTTTCTGTCTAGCTGGCATCAATATTACGATGAACCAGTATAACAAGAAATAACTATGGGAAGTGCAAGAATTGACAAATGGCTGTGGGCAGTACGTATTTACAAAACGCGTTCTATTGCTGCAGAAGCTTGCAAGAAAGGACGTGTATTGGTGAACGGCACACAAGCTAAGCCAGCTCATACAATAAAGGAAGGCGATGTGGTGAGTGTAAAGAAGCCCCCCATCACTTGGTCGTTTAAAGTGCTTCAGGCCATTGAGAAACGTGTAGGTGCAAAGCTGGTACCCAACATGATTGAGAATGTGACAGCTCCCGACCAACTAGAACTGTTGGAAGTAAACAGGATAAGTGGCTTTATCAATAGAGCTAAAGGAACAGGACGCCCAACGAAAAAGGAGCGTCGTGAGTTGGATGACTTCACTGACCCTGTCTTTTTGGGCGACTTCGACTTTGATAGCGAAGAAGACTTTGATGACGAAGAATAAAAAAGGCTGCAGATTGCAGCCTTTTTAAATGTCAATTGTTCAATTGCAAAACTATATTTTCCCCAACACCTTATCCATCACCCAGTTAGTAAGCGTAGCACTCTCGCCATCACAGGCACAAACCTTTCGGTCTAACAAATGGTCAACAACCGCCTGGATAATAGGTTGCTGCACATAGGTTGGATTCTCCACCAGTATCTCCTCACACTTGCCTTCAGTGTAAAGCTTAATAGGTTCGTAGGTATATATCGAAAAACTAATGGTACCCTTGTCACCTATTACTACTACACGGTCCTCGCGTGCAGAGTCCTGTGCCACAAAACACCATGAGCCACTACCCACCAGTCCGCTTTCAAACTGGAAACAGGCACTCAATGAGTCTTCAACCTTATACAAGCCACCACGATTGGCCTTATAGCCAGAAGCCTCAACAATAATGCCGAAGATATACTGAATCATGTCAAGCTGATGAGGAGCCAGGTCATAAAAATAACCGCCACCTGCAATGTCTGGCTGCAATCGCCAAGGCTGCGTACCGGTATAATCCAAGTCACGAGGAGGCACCTCAAATCGTATCTGAATATTGGCAATATTACCAATGACCCCATCTTCTACCAGTTGTTTCACCTTTTGGAAATAAGGGAGGTAACGACGATAATATGCCACAAAGCAGGGCACGCCAGTCACTTCAGAAATATAATTGATACGACAACACTCTTCGTAAGTCACCGCCATAGGTTTTTCAATATAAACAGGCTTACCAGCTTTCATGGCCATAATGGCATAGGTAGCATGGGATGATGGAGGTGTAGCGATATATACAGCATTCACATCGGGGTCATTCACCAGTGCCGACGCATCGTCATACCATTTCGGAATACCCCTCTCTTGGGCATAATCTTTGGCTTTTGCCAGATTTCTACTCATCACTGCTACCACTTCAGAATTCTCTATCATCTGAAATGCAGGGCCACTCTTATGTTTAGTTACTTCTCCGCAACCAATAAATCCCCACTGTACTTTTTCCATTTCACTTCTT
>JAEEOD010000013.1 GCA_016284115.1 Bacteroidaceae bacterium | reverse complement strand
AAGAGGCTAAAGTATCCTTTACTTATCCGATATGTGATAGCTTTGCCAGTTTTATTCGAATGAACGAAAAAAACAATTCATCTAAAGAATATATGCTTCATGCGCTAACATGCTTCAAAGTTTTGGTTGGCAGTAAAGAATATGAGAAGGCATATTGGGAGTTACAAAAAATAATAGATTTGATAGTGTCAACCTATCAAACTGACGTTTATACTCGACTTATCTTCTGTATAAGACAAAAAGATTTTACTGAGAAAGGAAGTCTCAACTCCCTAAATGCCATATTTGAGATATACACGGACGTTATTAAATATCCGTTGAAACAATACCAATCTGATAATAGAACAATAACATATAATTTATCAACAATATGAGACTATGGCAGTGTGCAGATAGTGTGTGGGCCGATAGTGGGGGAGATGAAGCATGGCACTTTAGGGGATAATCGTGTGGCTATCCCTGACGCTTTCTACAAGGTGCTGTTGGTGAAGATTGGAGAGGGGTATGAGGGCATTGGTTTCGTGTTCGAGAATAAGGCTGGACATCGTGCGCTGAATACCTATGCGATGAGCATTGATGAGATAGAAGCGTTGACTGGCTATGATTTCTTTCACTCGTTGCCAGACAAGTTAGAGCGTGTAGTGGAGGCGGAATTCCATCAAGAGGTTTGGAATTAAGTGGTGCTGTTTGGGATTTCGTACAGCCAAAGACCTATTTCATACAATCGCTAAAGAAAAGGAATTCGTTCTCAAAAAGATATGTTAAGTTTGCATAGAAAACAAAGCCATATACAGTGATTAACAGAGTTTTAATTATGTCGAACGCTAACGAGCTGGTGCGGGTGAAACCAGAACGGATAGTCTATATAGAGTCGGATGGAAACTACTCTACGATGGTGCTGCATGACAAGACGGAGCATGTGTTTACCATGAACTTGGCTCACTGCCAGCAGTTGATAGAGGATCAGCTGGGCAAGGAGGCTGACAGGTTTATCCGTATTGGCAAGCAGGTGATAATCAACCGTGAATACATTTTTAAGATCAACGTGAACAAACAGACGTTGATGATGTCGGACATGGCTCTGAATCATGCCTTCACGCTGTCTGCCTCGAAGGAAGCTTTGAGGCAACTGAAGATTTATCTGGAGTCTGTTGTAGGAAAGGAGGAAAAACTATGAGAGATGACGAATTGCAGGTGCTGGGACAGGGTGGTCAGCGCAAAGATAATAGGGTGTGGCCTATCGCAGCCGTGTGTGTAGCTGTGGCATGCCTCTTGGGGATTGTGGGGTATATGCTTATGCCTAAAGGTGAAAAGAAAAGGAATCCCGAGGGACTGGGTGAAACCATAGATGTAGAGTTACAGCAGGTGGCTGACTCTCTGCTGGCTGAGGAACTGACGACGCTGAACGGTTTGCAAGGACAGGTGATAGTGATGGAGGTACAGACTGGGGCCATCAAGGCTCTGGTGGGACTGGAACGTGGTTTCGATGGGAGGTATCAGCCATGTAGGAACTTTGGGTTTCAGCAGGAACCTGGCTCTACCGTAGAAACTGCCGTCCTGCTGGCTTTGCTTGAAACGGGTGAGGTAAAGATGACGGATGAGGTGGACGTGGATAATGGCATCTGGGCCCTAGACGAACTTAATATTATCAAGGATCACAACTGGCATAGAGGGGGCTATGGGGTGCTGGATATGGAGCAGGCTCTGGAGGTCAGCTCAAACATCGCTTTCAGTAAAATGGTAAATAAGGTGTTTAAGGGCAAGGAACTAGAGTTCTTTGACTCACTGGACCGAATGGGCTTTGGGGAACCCAGCAATGTAGAAGGCATTGAGGAATTAGTACCAATGAGGTATAGCTCGCCAAAAGACAGTACATGGGCAAGGAAACAGTTGCTTTGGAGTTCTATCGGGTATGACAGATTCATGACACCTATCCAAACGCTCACATTCTATAATGCCATAGCTAATGATGGTAAGATGGTGAAGCCTACGTTGAGGGTAGGTGACCTAGAGGTGATCAACGACCAGATAGCTGGCAAGGAGAATATTTCTGCCTTACAGGGGGCATTGTATCATGTGGTGTCTGAGGGACTAGCCAGGCCTGCAGGTACGCCATTGGTAGAGGTGGCTGG
>JAEEOD010000012.1 GCA_016284115.1 Bacteroidaceae bacterium | reverse complement strand
CAACTTAACGCCTAATCGTTTGCTATGTGATTCGCGTCCGTTCTTAGAACTACTAACACCTTTTTTATGTGCCATATCTTTTCTACTTTTTAATGTTTATGCAATAACTTCTTTAATCACGATCTCGGTAAACTGCTCACGGTGACCGTTTAACTTGCGCAACCCTTTTCTTCTCTTCTTATGGAAGACCAGTACCTTGTCGCCCTTTACCATCTTTGATTTTACCTCAGCTACAACTTTTGCACCTTCTACCACTGGAGTACCCACGGTGATAGCACCTTCGTTGTCAACCAATAATACTCTGTCAAATTCTACTGCGTCACCATTCTCAACATCGTGCAGCAGATTAACGAACATCTTCTTGCCTGCTTCTACTCTATACTGCAGACCTTTGATTTCTACAATTGCGTACATTTATATATAATTGTAAAAGTTAGCTCCGACGGGTGGTTGGCCTCCTTTGCCAATCGCTTAATCGAACCCGATGCGGAATAATCGGCTGCAAAATTACAACAATTAATCTAAACTGCCAAGTTTTTTCTAATCTTTTTCTCAGGTAATTTGATAGAGGAACCACATCACCACACTTCCTATGGCTGTGATGGCTGGAACCAGCAGCATTGCCAGCAAAATAGAATAGCCACCCATATATAAAATGGTGCGCTTGAAAGCGTTGCCCCATGAGAGGTTGAAAAACTGTTTCAAGTCCCATGTTAGGAACATAATGCCAGCTCCCGTATCGAAACTATGGGCAAAGTCTGACGTTTGGGTAAATAAGAGTGTGATGAGTTGTAACCATAAGAGTTGCGATCCTATGAACGTGAACAACAGGATATATTCCGCTAAGTTGGTTCTCATGCTTACCAGGGTGGTTCGGAAACTTCTTCTGGCACAAAAAACCATAACTGGTATCATTAGAATGATAGCTACTGCTTTGTTCATGTCAAAGAGATCTTTGATCATATCTACCATAGCATATAGAAATGTGCCCTCATGATAGTATTTCTCTTGAAATTTCTCTATCACCTCCATGTTGCTTACTGAAAGTTTTGTAAAGAACCCCACTATGCCAGTAGCATCTTTTATGTTCTCTCTCATCACTTCCGATAGTTTCATGCTGTCGGCCTTACTCATACCCGCCATCACTTGCTTCATAATCAAGATACTGTCTTCTTTGCTCATGAATAATCCTCTTGAGCGTTGTATCTTCATGATGCTGTCAGCAGCTGCTAATGCCTTGATTGTGTTCTGTTCACGTTTGATGTCTAATGCCTCTCTTGCCAATTTGTTGATCTCAAAGAGCTTGGGTATAATGTCGGAATTCGCTGAATCTGCAGCCAACTTTTGACTGATGGTGGGGATATCTTGCAGTTTTACCTCCTCTTTTTTCACAAATGAGGCAGGATCCAACAGATGGGCAGCTACTAAATAAATGGTAGCTAACACAAAAATAGTTTGAAATGGTTTGTGATAGTCTTTTCGTTTACCAATCAAATAGTCACGCACCATATAGCCTGGTCGCCAGAATAACTCCAGGAAGTTGCGCAAAAAACCATGTTCAATATTAATGGCTTCCGATAGTATATTTTTAAATAAATCTTTGATGTCAAAGCGAGGTGTCTTGTGGGTTTGTCCGCATGTAGGGCAGAAGTTGCCTTCATAGGTCTCTCCGCAATTTTTGCAGACATGTAGTTGCTGACTGTGATTGGGCTTGTGCGAAAAGCCCTTGATTTGTTTGAAATGTACCCATCGGGTGTATTTCTTCACGGTGTTGCCCAACCATCCATAGTTATGATAGGGATATGGATGACTTAACAAAGGCAATAGCCTGATGTCTTTCAATAGTTGTCGGTAGGGCAATGATTGAAAAGATGCTCCATCCGTACTTCCGTCTAACCATCCGCAGAAATGCACGCTTGCTTCTTTGGCCGCCTGTTGAGCCTCTACAGTGTTGCCTATCAGTAAAGCGTATTTCTTGGGCCCATTCAGTTCCTTAAGCCTTTTGTTAATTTCCTTTTTTGTTGGTGACAAATCGATTACTTTTGCACCTGTTGTGCAAATCTGTTCTTTTACGGCAGACAAATCATCTCCGTTAAGTTTCTCGTCAAACAGGTAATACAAGTAATCTTTCATAGGGTACTTAAGTTTTTTAGTTGTCAAAATTCGTAATAATTCTACATATTTGCAAGAATTTCCTCACAAAACATGAAGAGTAAACCACTTAGTAGAAGTAAGCCACCCGTTTACTTCTAGTAAGCCATCCGTTTACTAGTAGTAAGCCGCCTCTTTAATTCTATTTATCCATCTGCTTTGTGTTGATAGGCTATACGTTAATTTTTTATACAGAAGAACTTGACATTCTTTTTCGTCTTTATTCTACGATTTTCGTTTTAAAGTAGGGGGTGTTTTATTGTTTATGTTTTTTTTGTTTCTTTGCAATGACATATATTAGATTTAGGTATGGGAACATTTGATAAAGACATATCATTAATAAGGAAGAAACCTTGGTTAGTGGCAATGATAGCTGCGTTTTTTGTGGCATATCCCAATAACGCCTGGTTGTTGTGCGATCTCGATATGTTTGTGAAGCCTGAAGAAACTACTCCTTTCTTTATCTTCTTTTTTTGCAGATTGGCATACATTTGGTTGCTCATTTGGCTTATTCTCAAGTATGACTACAAACATATTACCAGCATCCATTTCACCAAACATGCTTGGGTGAACTTGTTGCTCACCTTGGTTGGCTTCGGCATTTATTATGGTGTAACCCAACTTACAGTCAGTTATGACCATTTCTTCAGTATCTTGTTCTTCCAGTTTATCGTGATATGGCTCATTACAGCGTTTATCAGCTATATAAACGTATTATTTGACTATCAATTAAAGAAAGAAAAAGAAATAGAAAGGCTGCAGATAGAGAATCTGGAAAGCCGATGCAACGCACTCACAAACCAAATAAATCCTCACTTCTTCTTCAACTCACTGAATGGCATCTCGTCACTCGTGAGGAAGAAGAACGATGAGAACACCTTAAATTACATTAATGAGTTGTCTGACATTTTCCGCTACATCTTACAAAGCGAGAGCCGTAGCCTGGTGAAGTTGGATGATGAGTTGAATTTTGTGGAAGCTTTTGGACATGTGATGCAGGTTCGCTATGGCACTAAGCTTGTTATAAAAGTAGATGTGCCTGAAAATAAGCGTGATTTGCAGTTGCCTGTGCTTTCATTATTGCCGTTGTTGGAGAATGCCACTACGCACAATATGATTGACAGTGAACATGTCATGAACATCTGCATCCGCTTGGATGATAACGATATGTTGACTGTGAGCAATCCTGTATATCCTAAACTAATGCCCCCTACTACCAATGGTACAGGTTTGAAGAATCTGGATGCCCGCTTTGAGATGATGCTGGGTCAACGCATCAATGTTGAGAATGATGGCACAACTTATAAGGTGAGTTTGCCATTAGGAATGGTTGAATAGTTTTGTGATTTCTAAGTGATAGGAAAGATGAAAGTATTAATTGTAGAAGACGAAACCGCAGCTGCCGAAAACTTAGTGGAGATGCTGAACGAGATAGACCCTGCCATTAAGGTGGTGGGCAATACAGAGAGTGTGCAGCAAACGGTACGCTGGTTGCAAGGCAACGAAAGTCCAGACCTGATTTTTATGGACATACATTTGAGCGATGGTTCGTCGTTTGCCATCTTCCAGCAGATGGAGGTGGAAATACCTATTATATTTACTACTGCATATGACCAGTATGCTATTGATGCCTTCAAGGTGAATAGCATCGACTATCTTCTCAAGCCCATTAAAGAGCAGGAGTTGAGGCAGGCATTGCAGAAATACAGTAAATTGAGTAAGCAGGACGCTGATCAGTATCTTCAGTTGCTGAAACAGCTTACTATGGATAAGAATTATAAATCAAGGTTGCTGATACCTAATCGTGATAAGTTATTGCCAATAGAAGTGAATGAAGTGGCCTGCTTCTATAGTACCAATAAAAATACTGAGGTCTATATGAAGAATGGTCAGCATTACCCATGCACCACTACCCTCGACCAACTGATGTCGCAGTTGAATCCCAACGAGTTTACACGTGCCAACAAACAGTTTATCATTTCTAAATCTTCCATTACCAACATCACCATTTGGTTTGATAGCCGTTTATTGGTAAATGTTGGAGTGGAGGTTCCTGAACGAATATATGTCAGCAAAAACCGTGCGGCAGAGTTTAAAGCATGGATAGTAAAATAGATGGAGACGAAGATTACCATATGTGCATGTGCTTCGAGAAAGTTCATTGATAAGAAGCAGGTGGCTGAGCTTGCAACTGCTTTGGTCAAGCGAGGGTTTGAGGTAAACATAGAGGAAGATTTGTGCCGTTTGGTGGAACAAAATTCCAAAAGACTGGCTGAGGTGGCTGGATCTGCGATTGTAGCCTGCCACGAACGAGCCGTTAGAAATTTATTGAAATATAGGAACTATGAAGCAGATGCTATATATGATATTCGCCAACATAGTGTTTCTGCTATTTTGACAGAAATAGGCGTAGATGCAGGGGGTGTTGAAGCCGACGAGAAGTTTATCAATCTGCTTGAAGGAATGGAACCGGAAACTGGAGAAGATGCTTGGTTCCCTGTGATTGACTCAGAGCGATGTGTCAATTGTCGCAAATGTCACGACTTTTGTCTCTTTGGTGTTTATACGCTTGAAGGAAAACAGGTAAAAGTCTTACATCCGGAAAACTGCAAGAACAATTGTCCTGCTTGTGCAAGGACTTGTCCGAAGACTGCCATCATTTTCCCCAAATATGACCAATCTCCTATTAACGGAGGATCGGAAGAAAATGGCGAACTTGCTATACGGGTTGATACTAAAGCATTGTATAATCAAGCATTGCGCGAACGGCTGGCTCATAGAAGAGCAAGTGCCTTTATTATTAATAAGGAGAAGAAATGACGCTTCATGATTACATAGCGACTTTTAAGGCGGCTTTCAGGGTGTTTACTGTAACCTCGCCACGCTTATTGTGGAAGTTTTGCTATAATTTCGGATGGAGAAACATCTGGAATATGGCAGCTTTTGAAAAACGTCAGGCAAAAGGAAAACCTTTTTTCCCGGCTTTTGTCATGATATCTTTGACAGAAACATGCAACCTGGGATGCTCTGGCTGTTGGGTTTCGCAAGGAGGACGCCAACAACTGACGAATAAACAACTTGACGGCATCATAACAGAATGCAAGAAGAATGGCTCTTATTTCTTCGGCCTATTGGGAGGAGAGCCTTTGATGTATAAAGGATTGTTTGATGTCATAGCCAAGCATAGCGACTGTTATTTCCAACTCTTTACCAATGGTACGTTGCTGACAGATGAAATTGCTCAACAATTGCGTAAGTTGGGTAATGTAACTCCTCTTATTAGTATTGAAGGATTGAAGGAGGAGAGTGACAGAAGAAGACAACGTGACGATGTTTATGAGCGTACGCTGAGAGGAGTGAGGGCTTGCAGGAAGGCAGGGTTGATATTCGGAGCTGCGGCAAGTATCTGTAAAAGCAATTACAATGATTTGGTGACGAGGAAATATGTTGAAGATATGGCAGCAGAGGGTGCCATGTATCTATGGTATTACATTTACAGACCAGTAGGCGCACAGCCAAATCCTGATAATTGCCTTACTAAGGATCAAATATACTCATTACGTTCGTTCATTGTCGAACAACGAAAAGACGCTCCGCTTTTCATCATCGATACATATTGGGATGATGAAGGCAGGGCTATGTGTCCTGCGGCAACTGG
>JAEEOD010000186.1 GCA_016284115.1 Bacteroidaceae bacterium | reverse complement strand
ACCGTACATCCTATGAATGGCGACTACACCTTGCTCGTGGGCGCCAGTTCAGCAGATGAGGACCTCCAGTCAGTAGCCTACACTTTCTAACCTCAGATGCTCATTTCAAGGCATACAATAAAGGGATGCACCAATCGGTGCATCCCTTTATTGTATGCTGTGTTTGATGACAGACTTACTCAACTACCACTACCACGAAAGTGTTGGCAGGAATATAGTCTGAAACGACATTGCCAGATACCTGCAAGGCTATCTCAAAAGGTTTGATGAGGTCTGGACGAGCAATGCTGTTTTCTGCCTCCAGATTATCACTCTGTAGCACAATGGCTTTTGCTTTGCTGAAGGTCTGGTCCTTCTTCAAACCCTCAAACTTGACACTGACATACTGACTGCTGGAAGATGTGTTCGCCACCTTTATATATACCTCGTTGGTCTTAGTGTTGATCACAGACGAAGCAAACAGACCATCCTGATCAGCAGCACCAGTGACAGGCTTGCCATTCATGGTCAACGGTAACACGTTGGTACCTTTATAGGTGCTATAAAGTTGCTGCACATAATAGGATGATGTACGCACCACATCGAGGTTGTCGAACCAGATAAGGTCAGGACGCCACTGCCAACCCTCCACATGCGCAAATAAAGGAGCATAGGTGGCCATGTGGACAATATCAGCATTGCGCTCCAAGCCAGTCATGAAGGCTGCCTCGAGCAAGGCTGGATAGAAATGGTTGTATTTCTTGCCTGAAATATGACAAGCATACTCACCTGCAAACACCTTAGGACCCTTACGGTCGTAGTTATCGTAACGAGCTCCTTGAGAGAGGAACCAGTCTGCTGGACGATAGAAATGTTCATCTACCAGATCTGCACCTAGACGCTTCATTTCAGGCCACAGATAATCAAACTGTTCGCCTTCAGAGTTAGGGCCAGCACTGCCCACAATCTTAATGTTAGGATAAACTTTACGAATAGCTTTCACAAATGGTTCTAAATGCTCAGGATAAACACTATCCCACTGCTCGTTACCAATGGCGATATACTTCAAATTGAAAGGAGCAGGATGGCCCATGTCAGCACGAAGCTTGCCCCAAGTTGTGTTGGTAGCACCATTGGCAAACTCAATTAGGTCAAGTGCGTCCTGCACAAAACCGTCAAGTTCTTCTACAGGTTGGTGGGCACTCATATCATTGTTCTGGAACTGGCATGCCAAACCACAGCTTAGCACTGGCAATGCCTCTGCGCCAAAGTCCTCACAGAGTTGGAAGAACTCAAAGAAGCCAAGTCCGTAACTCTGGTAATAATCAGGAAGATGACGATAAGTGAACGTATATTGCCAACGATTCTCATTCAAAGGACGGTTCTCTACTGGTCCTACCGAATTTTTCCAGTTATAACGTGTATCGAGGTCAGTACCTTCTACGATACAGCCACCAGGAAAACGGAAAATACCTGGCTTCAAGTCAGCCAACGCTTGTGCCAAATCCTTGCGCATTCCATTCTCACGACCCATCCAAGTATCTGTTGGGAACAGTGAGATATGTTCCAGATCTACGGCATTCTTTCCTTCCAAGAATATACGCAAGGCAGCCTTCTGAATGGTTTTGGTGGATTTAATCTCTACCTGGTATTTCTTCCAATCTTTGGAGTCTATAGTAATAGACTTCAAGGCGAAAAACTGCATCTCCTCATTGTTGTAGGGGTCACACAACTCCACACGGATCTTCGCAGACTCTCCTTCAGGAACCCTTGCCCATACGGAGAAACGATAGTTCTCACCTTGCTTTAATCCGATGCCGAAAGTTCCGTTGTTTTCAAGTTCGGTAAACTTCGACTGATGGCCTGTATAGCCCAAGCGCACATAATGGGGATTCTTGTCGAAAGGTCCGTCATCGCGCACTTGCACGTTGCCCACCGCCTTCCAGCCTTCCAGAGGTTGTGGAAACTCGAACGAACGGTTGAGCACCTTCTCTGCATACAAGCCACCATCTGCAGCAAAGTTAATATCTTCAAAAAACAAGCCGTACATCGTGTTCTGGATGGGTGCGCCCACCTTATTTAACTGTACGGTCATCTCGTGTGTCTGTGCCTTCAACTGCATAGTTGCCAGCAAACCACACGCCAAAGTTAGGGTCAAAAGTTTTTTCATAAAACATCTGTTTTGTTAATTCAATGAACAAATATAAGTATTTATAGCGATATTTTCATTATCTTCGCATCATAAAAACTAAAATCATCTTTTTTAACAATGAAGAAAACCAATCTATTGATTATGTCAGCAGTATTGACATTAGCCGCATGTAATGGTGGCACACAGCCTGCAGGTGAGACAAATGAGGAGATTATTGGTCGCACAACAGAGCTGAATATCAGCAATAAGCGCATGACTCCCGAGGCACTGTGGGCAATGGGACGCATAGGCGGAATGGCTGTATCTCAAGATGGTGCTAAGGTGGCTTATACGGTAAGCTACTATAGCGTGCCACAAAACAAGAGCAACTCTGAGGTGTTCGTCATGAATGCCGATGGCAGTGACAACCAGCAGATTACCCACACGCCTAAGGGCGAAAGCAATGTGGTGTGGACCAAAGACGGCAAGCTGCGTTTCCTGAGCAGCGAGAGTGGAAGCAGTCAGATCTGGGAGATGGATGCAGACGGATCTAATCGCAAGCAGCTCACCAATTATGATGGCGACATTGAGGGTTTTGCCTTCTCACCAGACGAGAGCAAGGTGCTGTTTGTGAGTCAGGTAAAAACGGTGGCCAGCACAGCCGACAAATACCCCGACCTCCCCAAGGCATCTGGTCGAATCATCACCGACCTCATGTACAAGCACTGGGATGAATGGGTAACCACTGCTCCCCACCCCTTTGTGGCCGACTTCAACAATGGTCTCGAAAACATCACCGACATCCTCGAGGGCGAGCCTTACGAGAGTCCGATGAAACCATTCGGAGGCATGGAACAACTGGCTTGGAGCCCCGATGGCAAGCAAATAGCCTACACCTGTCGCAAGAAGACCGGCTTGGAATATGCCATCTCCACCAATTCAGACATCTATATCTACGACCTCGCCACCAAGCAGACCAAGAACATCTGTCCTGAGATTATGGGTTACGACACCAATCCTCAGTACTCACCCGATGGCCAGTACATTGCTTGGCAAAGCATGGAGCGCGATGGATACGAGAGTGACCAGAACCGTCTCTTCATCATGAACCTACAGACAGGCGAGAAACGCTTTGTCAGCAAGGCTTTCGAGAGTAATGTAGACGAATTCATCTGGAATGCCAATTCACAAGGATTCTACTTCACGGGCGTATGGCACGGTCAGACACATATATATAATATAGACATCGCCAATGGCGACAAGCTCACCAAACTCACCGAGGGCGACTACGACTACGGTACGCTGGCACTTTGTGGCGACAAACTGCTCACCAAGCGCCACAGCATGATGATGGGCGACGAGATCTATCAACTCGACAAAGCCCGTCCAGGCGAAGCATTTGCCGAAGTAAAGCAAATGACCTTCGAGAACCAAGCCATCTACGACCAGTTAGAGATGGGCAAGGTAGAAGGCCGTTGGGTCAAGACCACCGACAAAAAAGACATGCTGGTATGGGTTATCTATCCACCACAGTTCGATCCCCAAAAGAAATACCCTACCCTGCTCTTCTGCGAGGGTGGTCCACAGAGTCCTGTAAGCCAGTTCTGGAGCTATCGTTGGAACTTCCAGATGATGGCAGCCAACGACTATATTATCGTGGCACCTAACCGTCGTGGTCTGCCTGGATTCGGCAATGAATGGAACGAAGCCATCAGTGGCGACTATATGGGACAGTGCATGAAAGACTATCTCAGCGCCATCGATGCAGTGGCTAAAGAGCCCTACGTTGATGCCGACCACCTAGGATGCGTTGGAGCCTCATTCGGCGGCTTCTCAGTCTATTGGCTCGCTGGCAACCACAACAAGCGCTTCAAGGCCTTCATCGCACATGACGGCATCTTCAATGTCGATATGCAGTACCTCGAGACCGAAGAAAAATGGTTTGTCAATTGGGATCTCGGTGGTCCTTACTGGGATAAGCAGAACAAGATTGCCCAGAAGACCTATTCCAGCTCCCCCCACCTCTTCATCGACAAGTGGGATGCACCTATTCTCTGCATTCATGGAGAGCGCGATTACCGCATCCTCGCTAACCAGGCAATGTCAGCCTTCGATGCAGCCATAATGCGAGGCGTACCAGCCGAACTCCTCATCTATCCTGACGAGAACCATTGGGTACTGAAGCCCCAGAACGGTGTTCTGTGGCAACGCACCTTCTTCGAATGGTTAGACAAATGGCTGAAATAATAAAAGCTCCCTTCGGGGAGCTTTTTTAATAGAGTCTTTTTAATAATGTCTCGAGAAAATAATAGTCGGCATAAACAATCGGAACATCGATTTCATCATTACAAGGCAAATTGCCAGTAGAGTGCAACAAGAGGAACCTCCTTGCCCTCAGCAATACCAGGATCACGCATATCCCAATAAGGTATCATGTCTTCAGGCAAGTCCTTCTATAGCGCTGTCAACAAAAGAAACTTATGTATTCTCATACACCATCGTGCGCCTCATTTTGCGCCATTTCGATAGAGTCACGTTCTTTTATATATGCATTATGAAGAGAATCCCTCCGATGTATTTCTTCAGGCGTCATAATAGGTCCAGATGGTCTTTGATTATTAACCAAGAGGTTAATGATCGCACAAATAATCAATAGTACAACAAAAACAATAGCAATAATAATTCTTATAGTTTTCTTGCTCTTCTTATTATCTTTATTTTCTTTGTTTTCTTCACTCATTGTTCAATTCATTTTGACTATGCAAAAATAATATTTATTTGAATCTCGGCAAACAAATAAATGGAATTTTAGTTTAAACTAATGCTTTGCCTAAAAGTGGCAAGATACTGCTATCTATCGAAGCGAAGTTTGCTTTCTATCGTTCCAAAGTTCACTACCACTCGTCGCGATGCTTCCCGTCACCCGACGCAGTATCTCCCATACCCCCATAGGAGATACTGCGATGAGTGATAACAGATACTGCAACGACCCATAGCAGATACTGCGACAACCCGTAGAAATGCCTGGAATAAAACCATGTGAAAAGATTAATCATTACTGGGTTGAAGAAGGCCTTTTGCTGTTGTTAAGCGAGGTCACATTGAACACTTCCATAAGTAAAAGGTGCATTAAATATTCGATTTATCGTTTGGATATATTTTGTAAAGTCTCTATATTTGTAACAATCAACTATAAAAAACTGGAAGTTTTATTTTTCGTCTGATTATAGATATCTTATATGAATCTAATAATTCAAGAAACAAATTAAACGGAGGAATAAGTGATGAGAGAACAATTAAGGGCGTTGGTCAAATGTTTAGACCAACATAATTGGGACGTTGGAAAAATAGTTACCAAGGATGGGTTAGTTATTGCATATGAGTCTCCAACATGCAAATGGGTATGTGTAGAATCTATTTTAAGCACGTTTGTTTTAGATGGAATAGAGATGGGAATGAAAAAGAAAATTGAATACTTAGGTGTTCCTGCATTCTTGGTTGAAAATGTCCCAATTAAACGTGGTGAGACATTCTTCGTTATATGCGACAGTAACCATAAGAAGGTTTACCAGAGTAACGCTGTTTATGATGCTATAGAACGTATTGATGGTTGTTTCTATGCGCTTTTCAAAAAGGAATATATTCAAGAAGTATAATGTTTCTTTGGAATATCGAATACTAAGTCAACTAAGATAATCTTTATAAAAATATAACAAACCTTATATATTAACTAATAAAACCACCGAAGTTATGAGAATAATATCATTAGTGTTAGCCACTTTATTTACACTGCTCTCATGCACTGGTCCAAAGAGGCAGGACGAAGTCAAAATTTCTGTATTTGCAGTACATATCAACACCATTGCCCAACAAGAGAATATTTCTTTCACTGAGGCAGCTGCAAAGGTTAGGCAAATGGGTTATGCCGGTGCTGATGTATATCCCTATCAAGAAGATATTATCCCTGTGCTCGACAGCTTAGGCTTTGGTCATTCATGTGCCATCATTCACATCAATTACCTTGGGGATGAGCACGTCGACGGCATTGATGCCAATACTCCACGAGGATTCTTCCGAGGCGGA
>JAEEOD010000185.1 GCA_016284115.1 Bacteroidaceae bacterium | reverse complement strand
ACGCTTCTGCCTAACAAGCGACTATTTGCATCAATTACATCTCTATGTTGACTCATATAAAAGCCACCACAGACAACACCCAGCACACCAGATGCACCAACAGACTCTGCTACAATATACATCAAGTATGGTGCAATTAAAGTGAAAATAATGGTAACATTAGGGTCCTTATCTGGCAATATTTTATGCAAATATATAAACATCATACCTATTAGTACGCCTGTTATTCCACCTCCAAAAACTACCCAAATGAAAGAAAGCAAAGCTTTTTCAATTACGAAGCTGCCTGTTTGTACTGCAATCAATGCAAAACTAAATGTTATCAGTGACGAAGCATCATTCAGCATACTCTCTCCTTCCAAAATAGTTGAAATCCTTGAAGGCACCTTAACTTGGTGCATGATGGTTGTAGCACTTACTGCATCAGTAGACGCCAAAATACCACCCAACATCATACCCATAGCCAATGTCATGCCAGGTACCAGCCAAGTTGCCAACAAGCCAATACAAGAAGCTGTAAGGAATACAACAAGGAAAGCAAAGCACAAAATGACTCGTTTCCAATTCAATGTTTCCTTTAGTGACAAAGACACAGCAGACATATAGAGCAAGGGAGGTAGAAAAATATAAAAAATCACCTCAGGATCAATCTTAATAATGGGTATAAAAGGCAGAAAGCTAATGACTAAACCAGCCAATACTAATAAAACAGGATATGCAATGTGAATACGATTGCCGAAGATTGTCAATAATGATGAGACAAATACCATTATTACTAAAAATAAAACCTGAAGCTCCATTTTCTTTAATTATGACTATAATACATTTTTAATGCAAAGATATAACTTTTTTTATTAACACAGCGAACATATGCATAATTCTATTAATTGCAGTGCTTTGCCTGTAGTCGTCCTTACACAAACACAATAAGAGGCAGGAAATCTGCCTCTTACTGTAGGGACGATCGGGCTCGAACCGATGACCTTTGCAATGTGACTGCAACGCTCTAAACCATCTGAGCTACGCCCCTAATAAATGTAGAACTTAAAAACGCTGCAAATGTACACCATTTTCTGAAACCGACAAAATAAAATGATGAATATTTTTAGTGTTTTCAAATATCACTCACAACAGTTCTGCCAAAGGGGGTTAATGCAATACCTGCAAACTTGAAATGCTGCATACCAAAAGGAATGCCTATAATGGTTATACACAACAGTATGCCAAAAAACAAATGTGTGAGGCAAATGGGCAATCCTGCAAAAAGCCAAAGAATATTCATGATGGTGCTCAAACACCCAGGTTGTCCTGGAAGTAAATCTACCCTACTCCCAAATGGCCACAACATCAGTACACCTAATTTGAAGGCTTGCAGACCAAATGGGATACCAATAATGGTAATGCACAGTACAACCCCTGCAGTAAAATACTCAAAAGCGGTCTCTAATCCACCCACCAAAAGCCAAATAATATTACCTATTAGTTTCATAATTATTTATGATTATCATCCATAAAAAAGTGGCAACTGTCTTCCCAGACTGCTGCCACCCTACATTTTCTTGCTTTACTATAATCAACTAAAAGTTAAATTAACCGCCTCTAATTTAGAGACAAATATAATAATATCCAAAAATATCGGCAATTAATTTTATAATTTTATCCTTTTAGCACACTTTTACTAAAGCAGCAAGTCGTTTGCATTTTTCTCGAAGTGGGTTTAAATCACTACCCAATGGAGCAGATGTAAGCATTACGCCCATTCTTCTGTGAAGTCTTGCTACAGGTTTGCCAAAAATACGCAAATCTGTGTCATCTTCCTTCAGAGCCTCTTCTATACCTGTATATTCAGGCTGAGATTGCTTTACAATGTCTGATAAGATAACAGCACTTGCTCCACAACGCAACTGTTTGATAGCAGGTATAGGTAATCCCAACACAGCACGAGCATGCAGTTCAAATTCACTGAAATTCTGACAACCACTTAAAGTAACCATACCAGTATCGTGTGGTCGTGGAGATAGCTCAGAGAAATAAACGCCATCTTTTTCACTAATAAAAAACTCAACACCCCAAATGCCAGCTCCCGTCAATGCGCCTGTTACCTTAGCAGCCATATCTTGAGCGGCTTTCAAATGTTCGGGTTTCATTGGCATAGGCTGGAAACTCTCACGATAATCACCACTAATCTGTACATGACCAATGGGGGCACAGAATAATGTTGGTGCATTTTTCTGTGTAACAGTAAGCAAAGTTATCTCATAATCAAAATGGATAAACTGTTCTACAATCACCTCCTTGATATCACCACGAGCCCCTTCACTTGCCTCTTTCCATGCTTGTTCTAGGTCTTCAGCTTTTTTCACCACCGATTGACCATGACCAGAAGAAGACATAAGCGGTTTTATTACACAAGGGAAACCAATTATTGCAGTTGCCTCCTTCAGTTCCTCTAGATTTTTGGCATAACGGTAATTGGCAGTCTTGACACCCAATTCTTTTGCTGCCAAATCTCTGATGGCTTTGCGGTTCATAGTATAGTTTACTGCACGAGCGCTGGGTACCACTTGAATGCCTTGCTTTTCAAAATCAAAAAGGCGTTCAGTACGAATGGCCTCAATCTCAGGAACGATAATATCTGGTTGGTGTTTCTCCACTACCCTCTGTAATGCATCGCCATCAAGCATGCTAAATACTTCAAACTCGTCAGCCACCTGCATAGCAGGTGCGTCAGCATAAGCGTCACATGCTACTACATGTTGACCTAAACGCTGCATAGCTATGGTGAATTCTTTCCCTAACTCACCTGATCCTAACAACAATATCTTTTTCATTGATGAGCTTCTCTTAATAAATCATTTACAACTTTAACAGGGTTAAAAGTGGAAACAGGAACCTCCACGAAAATGGTATTCCAGTCGCTCATGGCACCATTCCAAAGTCCTGGTAACTCGAGCGCTTTCAGTTCGCGTCCACTCTTAGATTTCTGAGAGATGAAACCTGTGGCCTTGTCCACATATTTTGGCAAATCGAATTTGTTGCCTCTAAAATCCTTGATGGCACAAACAAGATCTACGGGATTAAAGTGGGTACCCTTTTCAAACAAAGCTTTCTTCTCAGGATCGTTCATATCAATCTGAGAGCTCTCAAGGATTTGCGATGAGATAGTACCATCAGGATTGTATGCCAAGAACGGACCGCCTCCAGGCTCTCCCAAATTCTTTACCATACCACAGACACGCATCGGGCGATTAAGTTTGTTCTTCAGATAAACCACCAGTTCTGAATCTTCCAGATTCTTGGTGTCAGGATTCTTACAGAACAACTGTTTTTGAACGAATTGTAGTATATTGAGCACCTGATCGTGGGTATATTTGCCACTCTCCAAGAGTTGCAAATAGCTGAATGCCTGCTGCTGCAGCGTAACCAAAACGCCAGCGAGTATCTTCTTGTAAACCACCGTGTCGCCTCTCATGCGATCGCTCGTCACGTTGTCGATGTTTTTGATAAAAACTATGTCAGCATCCAAGTCATTCAGGTTCTCAATCAAAGCCCCATGGCCACCTGGACGGAACAGCAGTTCACCATTATCTTCACGGAAAGGCTGGTTGTTCATATCAACAGCAATGGTGTCAGTGCTAGCTTTCTGCTCTGAGAAGGTGATATCGTATTCTACCCCATATTTATCCGCATAACTATCAGCCTTCTCAGCTACCTTGGCTTCAAAGAGAGCACGATGTTGAGGAGATACCGTAAAGTGGACATTTACTTTCCTATTTTTGTTGGCTGCATAGAGTGCACCTTCCACCAAATGCTCTTCTAAAGGGGTACGATTGCCTCGTTCATAGTTGTGAAACTTCAACAAGCCTTTAGGCAGATTACCATAATTCAATCCATCCTCCTTTAGCAAAGCTGCGACCACTTTTTTATAACCACCTTCAGCAATTAAAGTGTCAATGCCCTTGCCATACATCTTCTGGCAAGCTTGATCAAGGTCTGTAAAGAATGCGAACTTGTGGATGTTAGCAAAAAAAGTTTGCTCGTAAGCCTTTGTTGGCACATCGTAGTCAGCATCTAGGAAACCAAACAAATCTTTAAACATACGACTTGCTGCACCAGATGCAGGCACAAACTTCACCACTCGCTTGTCTGTCATGGTTGAAGTATATACATCCCATGCCTTGAGATAAGCATCTTGATTAATAGGAGAAAGCTCTAAAATTCCATTATCAACAGATGCTGCTGCATACAGCTTAAGGAATGGAAAACCATGTTCAAAACATGCCAATTCTTCGGCAAGTTTCTCTTCGGAAATGCCTTTCTTTTGTAGCAATTCCTTGTCTTGTTGATTTAATACCATATTAATTAGTTTTAATTATTTCTTCATAAGTAGCAAATATAAGAAGTTTTCTGCAGATTATTGTACATAAGAAGGTTAAAAATCATGTTTACACTCATTTTTTTCGCGATGATGAAAAAAACATTGTCACTTAATGTCAAAAAGACTATCTTTGCACAGCAAATTATAATATAACAGACAATAGAATTATGAGAATACAGTTCTTGATATTCCCCATCATTGTGTTGCTGGCGATAATCTATATATATTACCGCATTTGGAACATCCTTCCCTTCAATCATCTGATGAAATGGATTACGACAATGCTATTACTCATACCGGTGGGAATGTTTTTTTGTTTCATGGCATTTCGAAGTTACAATAGTTCATTATGGGTCAATCAAATTGTATCTACTGTGGGTACTTCGTGGATGATTATCCTACTCTATATGCTTATGACCTTCATGGCGATTGATATAGTTCGTTTGCTGATTCCTGCCATACGGCCTTGGTTCATCAACAACATATATACCACCATCAGTATAACTGCATTTCTCATCATTACCTTTGTAGGAGGTAACCTATGGTATCATCACAAAGTGCGTGTACCACTAACTATACATATTGATAAGCCTTTAAAACCCATGAAGGTAGTTGGCATCAGCGATTTACACCTAGGTTATACTATTGGAAAAAAGGAATTGAGCAAATGGGTAGATATGATTAATAGGGAAAAGCCAGATGTCGTATTAATAGCAGGTGATTTAATTGACAGCAATATCGTGCCTGTAGAGCAAGAAAAGATGCATGAAGAACTAAGAAGACTAAATGCTCCATTAGGTGTATATGCCATCTTGGGTAATCACGACTATTATGCTAATAACATAAAGAGCGAATCATTCGTTAGAAATGCAGGTATTCGACTACTAAAAGATGAAGCCATGTTAGTAGATAGCGCATTTTATGTAGTAGGACGCGATGATCGGAGCAATGATATGAAACGTAAATCGGTGGTAGAATTGACAAAAGATCTTGACCACACCAAACCCATATTAC
>JAEEOD010000184.1 GCA_016284115.1 Bacteroidaceae bacterium | reverse complement strand
CTACAGAGATTTCAATATTACCAGTGCTGGTCACTCTGGTATCCATATTCTTCAAGTAGCTTATCGCCAGTCCCAGTGGATTGCTGATGGTGATAGTGCCTGCCTCGATAGCCTCCAAGGTCAGCGGATCAGCTTCCAGCGCCTTCAGGTTGCTCTGAGCGAAAGTATAGATCAAGCCCCTTTCCTTCACTTGAGGGATGATGAAGACCTTACCGCCCACCGTCACTGAAGTAGGAGCATATTTCCCAGTGTCTGAAACATACACAGAAACATAAAGGTCTGTTGCAAGCTTGCCGTCGGTCAGGCTGACATCCTTAATGGTGATGTCTCCTACTTGTTCTTCTGTAATGTTTTCAAAAGGAACAAGTATGTGACGGCCACCGCTAAAGACTATATCCTTGGTCATTTCACCTTCACCTGTGCCGAAGTCTATCCCTTCAGGGAAACGCAAGATGGTCATGCTGGGACTTATGGCAGCAGACGGCGTTATCTTCCCATTGTCCAAAGTGGCACTGCATGTAAAATAGTCATATTTTCCCAGATCCTCGAGAGTGCCCGTTTGTTCGGAAAAGTCGAATGTGTTTGCACTGAAACTCTCGTTGCTGTCGTAACCTGGGAAATAGAGTATCCAAAGATCTCCTGACTTGTCTGCCAGCTGGCTGTCTTCTTTAGCGAACGTAGCCGTATCGGAGTCAGCTCCGTCTGACAGGTCAAATACCTCTGCAATCTCGTCAGACTCTCCATGATGGTAAATTACCACCACCTTGTCGCCCTCGCTCCAGGTGGCTTTCAGCCCGTTATCACTTGTTAATTCATAAGCTGTGCGTGTGTCGGCTCCACGAGTGAGGGTGAACTCCACATAGCCCTTCTGTCCTTCTGGGGCAACTTGAAGCTCCTCATCGTTGCTGCATGATGTCAGGGCATTGCCAGCAATCAGCGCCATCATGCCCATCAGTAATGTGCGTAATGTCTTTTTCATCTCGAAGCGTCCTTTTTTCATAATGATCTCCTTCTTATGATGTTTTTAAGGTTTTCTGTTAGGGAGAGGTGTGAGACCTAAGATTCTAGGGGATTTTACCCATTATCCTCTGGATCTTTATAGTCATCTACATCCCAACCACTTGGAATACCATTTTCATCTCTTGACCAGCTCGTCATAGAGGCAGCCTTGATGAAGGTACCAGAACTTGTTACACCTTTCAGCCAGCTATCAGTACATTTTTCGGCAGAAATATTAGTGGCGAGGCAGGTCACAGAATTCAGGCTGCTGCAGTCAAAGAACATGAAGGTATAGCAACTCTCCGCCAATGTGGTGGCAGGCAGCACAGGGGCAGTGGTCAGGCTGCTGCAGCCATAGAACATGTTTTGATAGCAACTCTCCGCCAATGTGGTGGCAGGCAGCTCTGGGGCAGTGGTCAGATTGCCGCAGCCATTGAACATATTTTGATAGCAATAATCCGCCAATGTTGTGGCAGGCAGTAGTTTTTCAGGGAGAGTTGTCAGGCTGCTGCAGCCAATGAACATGCAGTCATAGCAATGCGCCACCAAATTTTCGGCAGGCAGTGCAGGAGCAGTAGTCAGATTAGAGCAGTCATTGAACATACTCCCATAGCAACTCTCTGCCAAAGTGGTGGCAGGCAGCAGTTTTTCAGGGAGAGTAGTCAGGCCGCTGCACCCAGAGAACATTTTTTGATAGCATCTCTCCGCCAATGTTGTGGCAGGCAGTAGTTTTTCAGGGAGAGTGGTCAGGCTTGTGCATTCAGCGAACATATTTTCATAGCAGGCATTAGCCAAGTTGGTGGCAGGCAGCGCAGGGACAGTGGTCAAACCTTTGCAACCCTGGAACATTTGAGAATAGCAAGCCCTCGTCAATGTTGTGGCAGGCAGCGACAACTCTTTGTTGTCATGGTTCTTGATATGCACATTGCCATCAAATAGTTTCAAGAAGGTATAAGCATCTGTCAGCTTTGTAGCAGTCTCGTAACCATCAGCGTCTATCAGGCTCATGATATTGCCATAGATGTAGCAGTCGGAAGTACACTGGATATTAGTATATTTTAAATCTGGCTCAACAACGCAATACGTCGCATTGTCACCATAGAAGCGCACCACATCACCTTTAACTACGGAGATGGAGATATCACTGGTGTTGGTTGCCCTCGTCTCGGCATTCTTCACATAGCTTATCGCCAGTCCCAGTGGGTTGCTGATGGTGATGGTACCTTCCCCAGTAGCCTCCAAGGTCAGCGGCGCAGCCTTCAGGTTGTCCTCGGCCAAGGTATAAATCTTGCCAGCCTCCGTTATCTCAGGCAACAAAAAGACTTTGCTACCTATGGTGAGCGAAGTGGGGACGTCGTCACTGCTAAACAAAACAGCGACATAAACATCTGCATCCAGTTTTCCCTCTGTCAGTTTTACACCTTCAATGGTGATGTCACCTTTATTATCTTTAAGGGTTGGACCAAATATATTTGCACCACCACTCAACACAAGGTCTGCTGTAGTATTTGTTATACCAAAGTCAAAGCCCTTAGGGAAACGCAGGATGGCCATCTTTGCTTTGACAGTTACACCTGTAGTAATAATCTTTCCATTCTCCAATTTGACGCCTGAATACTCTATGATTTCATACTTCCCCAAGTTCTCAAGAGTGCCTTCCTGCTTGGAAAAATCTAGTCGATAATCCACTATGTTATCGCTGACACCAGGTAGATAATTGATAATTATTCCAGTTTCATTACCTGCAAAACTGCTGTCATCTTTTGCGAATGTTGCCGTATCGGTACCAGCTCCGCTGACCAGACTAAATACCTCATTAAAACCTCTTGCTGTAGATTCTACCACCACCTTGTCACCCTCGCTCCATGTGGCATCCAGTCCGTTTTTATCGTTTAATGTATAGGCGGTACGTGTGTCAGCTCCACGTGAGAGGGTGAACTCCACATAGCCCTTCTTTCCTTCTTGTTGAGCCACCTGTGGCTCCTCATCGTTACTGCATGATGTCAGGGCATTGCCAGCAATCAGCGCCATCATGCCCATCAGTAATGTGCGTAATGTCTTTTTCATACGTCATGCTCATTAAGGGTTCAACACTTATGATCCTGGTGTAGCTGCAGGATATCCTGGCAAAGTAAGTCCGTCGGTGCTTGCGGCAATCATGCTCTGCACCTCCATTTCAATCACTTGCACCGTTGGTGCCTCATAGAGTTTTAGTTTCATGTTGATAGGATTTAATGGTTAATATTTTCACAAATGTAAGAAAAATTTCTACAAAAAAGAAAAGATAGCATTATTTTCGGATTTCTTGACTTCGTGTATGGGCTATGGGCCGCTGAATATCTAATGAGATGACATCCCCCCTACTCGGGGGATTGTCTGTTTCATAGGGTAAAAACATTATTTAATTGGATTTCCTCATTTTTTTACAGAATTCTATAACAAATACCAATATTTTAGTTATATTTGCAAAAAAAGTATAACTTTAAATTATATTGTTATGAAACAGGAAATTTATGTTACACCTCAATGCGAGGTGATTGAAATGGAGCTGCAAGGCATGATTGCGGCTAGTGATGGTGTTGGTGCTCCTACTTGGACGCCTGGTGATTTTAGTGGAGGTGAATAACCTTTAAAATTCTAACCATTAAATGTTTAATCATTAAAAACGAAAGAAAAATGAAATATACAAGTATTTTAGCAGGTGTCCTTGGCCTGATGGCATTGGCAGCTTGCACCAACAATGATGAAATTAAGATTGAGCAACCTCAGCTGGCTCGTACTTTAACAGTGACATGGGGCGGTAGTGCCGACACGCGTTTAGGATTAATGTTTACCGATGTAAACGCACCTATTAAAAGTTATTGGGAAAAGAATGATGAGATTGGCGTGTCTATAGACGCAGGTAAAGATGTAATTACTTATAAAACAACAGATGAAACCAGTAGTGTAAAGACTTCAGCCACATTTACTTTAGTGGGAGATGTTGGTCCTGTAGCAGACGAAGAATATTTTGTTGTCTATCCCAAGAGCTATGCTACCGAAGGATTAGATTTCTCTCAGCAGTCAGGCCTCTCCAAGGATCTTTATAACTATGCTTATGCAATGGCTTGGCCTGTTACCTTTACAGAAAACGAATCAAATCTCAATGTGACACTTACACCATTCAGCACTTTCTTAGTTATTCCTGAAGGTACAGAATTCCCAGAGCTTGGAGATTTTCTGACTGAGTCAGAATGTGCTGATGTTTATTTTGAACTTTCAGGATCGGATTTGATCAAAAAAATACAGTGGGAAGAAGCTATTACTAAGGGGGTTGCTCATTATAGCCCATACATATCTGGTGATATTACAATTACTAAGGCTGCGAGTGCAACCAAGAATTTTATTGAAAAGAATGAAGAAGGCAAGTTTGTTGCAGCTCACGACATATTTATTGCTGTACCAATTGCTAGTGATCCAGTGACAAATGCAAGTTTGTACGTTCGTTTACCTGATACCGATAGTCGTTCAAATTGGTATGTAGAGTATGAAATTTGGACAACTACCGCTGGAGGTGGTAAATCGGCTACAATAGAAAGTGGTAAATTTTATAATCTTGATGGCCACTTATTGTGTAATGGCGGTGGTGAGATGTGATGATAATATAACCTAAAAGCTATAAACAAAAAGGGATGCACCATTGGTACATCCCTTTTTGTATGCAACATGCTATCAGTAAAACAAGCTGTATGGGCTATGGACCCTATCTATACACAAAAAAGACAAGCAAACATTTGGGATTGCAAGAAATAGTAGTATCTTCGCAGCCAAGCATTAATTAATATCATTCAAGGTCGATGAACAACGATTAGAAAGAAAAGAGACTTATTGAAGTATTCGTGGGAAACCTCTACATTGAATACTCAATAAGCGAAGCCATGTGGCCTCGCTTATTCTGTTCGGTAAATTGGAATTTAACTTATTACAATATTATTCTTTGGTACCGGTTTTGCGAGTTTCATTGCATATTTGGTGCCGAAAGTTCTTCTGATGATCGTCTCTACATATTTAGTG
>JAEEOD010000183.1 GCA_016284115.1 Bacteroidaceae bacterium | reverse complement strand
CAAGGCTGGTACTACCATTCCTGTGAAAGTACTGCGAGGCGAAGAAACCATCATATTACAAGTTCACTTAACACCTGCTAAAGAATGAAGAAGTTTGCTTATTGGCTGTTAGCCATAGCCATCACATTGATATTAAGCGTTTACCAACGCATGACTGGTCCTACTAATCCCAAGCGAGTAACCATAGAACTGAATGGGGAAAGCTTTAAGCAAAGATTGCCCCGTAGTGGTGTACAGCAAGATGAAATCATCACGCTGAAAGGTGTTCCATCCAATGCGGAGGCTCAGCTACACTATCGTCGCTACCCCACTGCAGATGAATACACCACTATTGATTTTACTTGGGAGGATAACCAGTGGCAAGCTGCTTTGCCTGTTCAACCTGTGGCGGGCAAACTGCAATATTACATCACCGTGGATGGGAAAGACTATCCTGCTGATGAGCCATTAGTGATACGTTTCCGCAACGATGTACCAGCTGGCATCTTAATACCACACATCCTGTTTATGTTTGCGGCCATGCTGTTTGCTGTATATACGCTCTTGCTGATTATAGGGCGCAAGCCATATGCCAAGTGGCTTAAGATTACTGTAGCAACCTTGTTCATTGGTGGCTTTATCTTTGGTCCGTTGGTACAACATGTAGCTTTCGGCCCTTGGTGGACAGGTTTCCCCTTCGGCACCGACCTTACCGACAGCAAGACCCTTATTTCTTTCTTGGTTTTCTTGGTAGCATTAGCTACGTTAAAGTGGAAATACAACAAGTGGGTAGTTGCCTTTGCCGTGCTGCTGATGGTAGCCATTTTTACGATTCCTCATAGCTCATACGGCTCAGAGTACGACTACTCTACACAGCAAATAAGTACTGCGAAATAAAGTATCTGCTATCCCTAATTTAATTACCAATCAAATAATTAGGGGAAAAAGCATATTTATATGTACAAATGTTGGGAGAAAGAAAATAATGTTGTATACAATTAGCCAATCATGGAAAAGAAGAAGTATCCCACTTACGATGAAGAGGAAATTTATTATTCTGACTATACACAACGGAGACACCGGTAACATCAGTAGGCAAAGTGCCTGTGAAAGATGCCTTTTTGCCTCTGTATGTATCAATAGCGAAGTCTTCCCTGGTGCTGTGGCTATGAAGAATCTTCACTCAATGTGATAGTGGTTTGAAATAAAAAGGCTATATTTGCCAAAAGAATCATTATTAATACGGATATGAAGAAAAGTATCTTTGTCATAGCAGTAATGGCGTTCTGTGCCTTTACTGGTTGCAAGCAAATGGACCGAAGTCGTGTGGTAACCAACCCCATAGATTTGGATTATGAGTTTACCAAGGGTGATGGTCAAGGGACATCAACATCTACTGATGTGGATTTTAATGACCCCAACCTAATTAACTCAATTCCTGATGAGTATAAAGATATTGTTACAGAACTGCTAAAGGTGCCTGGTGCTTTACAAGCATTGGTAGAGCGACTGGCATCACCCAACAATTACCGTGAGGCAGCTGACCCTGTGGCTACCATCTATAACGACAGGTACTACCTGTTTGTGTCTAAGTCGGATGGCTACTGGAGCTCCGACGATATGCAGCATTGGAAGCACATTCGCACCAGTGTGTTGCCTATGGACCTCTATGCGCCTACTTGCATGGTGTATGAGGGTGAACTGTATTGGATGACTTCCGACCTCAACTCGTTGTGGAAGACCACCAACCCTGAAGATGGTAACTCATGGCAGCTGGTGACCGACAAGCTGACGCCCTACCCTGACCAGCCCGGTCGTACGGGGCATGATCCTGATTTACTGTTAGACGATGATGGTCGTGTGTATTTCTACTGGGGATGCAGCAATGTGGATGATATCATGGGCATCGAGCTCGATCCTAAGAACAATTTCAAGGCGATAGGACAACCTGTTACACTGATTACCCATCAGCAGAATGTGATTGGTTGGGAACGCCCGAGCGACAAGAATGATGTGGAGAAAGCTGGCTATAACGAGGGTGCCAGTCTATTGAAATACAAAGGACGTTACTACTTGCAATACGCTTCTCCTGGAACGGAATTTGATTCTTATGGCGACGGACTCTACATCAGTGACTCGCCTCTTGGTCCGTATGAGAAAGCCGAGTACCTGCCGTTCTCCGTGAAACCTGGCGGCTGGATGACGGGAGCTGGTCATGGCGATACTTTCCAAGATAAATATGGCAACTACTGGCATGTGGCCAGCACTGTCATTGCGCAGCGTCACATGTTCGAGCGCCGTATTGGTTTCTTCCCTGTTATCTTTACGAAGAAAGACCATATGTATGCGTTGACGGATATGTCCGACCGTCCTTACGAACTGCCCAAGGGCAAGACCAATTTCCAGAAGAATCCTATTTGGACAAACTGGATGGAGTTGTCTATCGGTAAAGCTGTCACTGCTTCTTCTGAGAAAACCGACAAGCAAGCGGCAAAAGCAGCCGACCGTACCATCAAGACATGGTGGAGCGCCAAGTCAGGTAAACCTGAGGAATGGTTGCAGATGGATTTGGGCAAGGAATATCCTGTAGAGGCTGTGCAAATAAACTTTGCTGATGAGGATTATCCACTGCGCACCATAGGCAACCCATTTGTTCCATACAAATACAAGATTGAGGGTTCTGTAGATGGTGTAGAATGGACTATCTTGGCTAATCAATCGACCAACGATGTTACCAATCCGCATCCGCTCATTGTGCTTGACAAACCTGCTACGGCTCGCTACATCAAAGTGACCAACCTAAGCGAACTGCCTGGCAAGTTCTCTATATTCGACCTGCGTGTGTTTGGCTTGGATAAGGGTGATAAGCCTGCTGCTGTAAAAGACATCCAGGTGAATCGTACTGCCGACCGCAGAACCATCACGCTTTCTTGGCAACCTGTTGAAGGTGCCCAAGGCTACTTCGTACATTGGGGCACCGACAAAGACGAACTGTTCTCTGCCTGCGAAGTGCTTGAGCCGACCCTCACCTTAGGATTGTTCTCCTCTGATGTAGATTACTACTTCCGTGTGGATAGCTTTAACGAGAGTGGTGTAACGAAGGGCAAAAGGAGCAAGAAACAATAGTCAAATATGAACATAGAGCAAGTACGAGAATATACCTTGTCACTTCATGGCGTGACCGAAGACCAGCCGTTTGGTGACGACAACATCACTTTCCGTCTGGAAGGGAAGATATTCCTTTGCCTTAGCTTAGGCACTGACGAGCATGATAAGAATGATGATCTAAGACTGGCACTGAAGTTGTCACCTGACAGGAACGAGGAACTGCGAGATAAGTATTCAGCAGTAACACCGGCCTGGCACTGGAACAAAAAACATTGGAGCGATGTGTATTACGAGCAGATCAATGATGCACTGCTCAAGGAATGGATCATAGAGTCCTATCACCTCGTAGCATCGAAACTGCCGAAAGCTATCCGTCAGAAGTATATTTAATATCCTTATATCAATGCAATGACATAACATAATAGGGCTGCAGCTGCAGCCCTATTTCTTTATCTCAGCATACTCCCCTCTTGCATCGAAGCAAGGGCACGCTTTGTGGACATTTGGGAAATCATGATGACCAAGGATGATGGCATAGGGATAGCGAACTTTCAATTCTTGCAGCTTGGCTAGTAGGGCGGCCTTCTG
>JAEEOD010000182.1 GCA_016284115.1 Bacteroidaceae bacterium | reverse complement strand
CTGCCTTCAAGGCTTGCTTAGTGGCAGGATGAATAGGAGGCAGGGGTTTATTTAGCATATCTGCCTGAATGTTGTACCAGTAATGTGGTATCTCCTCCTCTGGGAGGATAAATCTTTTAGTTTTGTTACTCATTGTTGGTTATTTTAAGTGTTAAACAGCCACAAAAGTAATCATTATTTTTAAGTTTGACGCTTTTTGCTTAGTTTTTTTGCTAATAATATTACTTTTGATTAAGTTTGCTTAATAATTGTGCTTTGGATAAATCATGAAATTATCTGATAATAAGTATCTGCTTTACCGTCATCGCTGGATATATCCTTATATAAAGTTGTTGCTGGGTGCCATACGCTTACTGGCAGTGGCAGCCTCGCTGTTGCTGATTGTGGCGTTTGTATATGAGCATGGTTTCGTGATTTCTTATGCCGATGTGCACATGTTGGAGCAGGTGTATCATGGTATCTGGGTGGTGTTCCTAGTGGATCTTATCTCACATTTGCTGTTGCGTTTTGGGAATGTGAAGCAAGAAATGAACATCATGTCGTGGATTTTGGTAGTGATGTATTTACTGACATTGGTGCCTGTTATCTTTCATCAGCCCGATGACGGGCCTATCAAGCAGTTTTGGTTGTTAATGAATAGTCGTGGCTATCGTTTAGTGATGAGTATGTTGCTTGCGCTAGTCATCCTTTCGAGGGGTATCTCTTATTTGCTGCGTCGCAGGGCCAATCCATCACTTATGCTGGCGTTTAGTTTCTTGTTCATCATACTTGTTGGTGCGGGCTTGTTGTTGCTCCCACGATGCACCTATCATGGTATTTCGTGGATTGATGCCTTGTTCCTTTCTACCAGTGCTGTGTGTGTGACTGGCATGAGTCCCATAGACATTACACAGACCTTCACCGAACTAGGCATGGTGGTGCTGATGTTTTTGTTTCAGATTGGTGGCTTGGGCGTCATGACCTTCACTAGCTTTTTTACTTTATTTTTCATGGGTGATACTAGCATCTATAGTCGCATGATGGTGCGTGATATGGTGAATAGTAGCACGCTCAATTCTTTGCTTTCTACCTTGTTATATATATTGTGCTTTACAATAGTCATTGAAGCAGTGGGGGCCTTTGTTGTATGGACAGATATTCATGGTACCCTAGGCTATGAGTTGGTTGACGAGATTAAGTTTTCGATATTTCATGCCATTTCTGCGTTCTGTAACGCCGGTTTTAGTACCTTGCCCGATGGTTTGGCAAATCCGTTGGTATTTGGCAACCATGCTCCGTTTTACCTGTATTTATCAGTGTTGATTATACTGGGTGGTATTGGTTTCCCCATACTGGTGAACTTTAAAGATACGTTAGGGTTTTACCTGCATAGGATATGGATACTGGTTCGCTATCGTCAATGGGAGGGGCGAAAAATGTATCATAACTATAGTCTTAATACACGCATTGTGCTGATTATGACAGCTGTTCTACTATCTGTGTCTACCATCTTATTTGCAATATTGGAGTGGAATGGCGCTTTGTTGGGTCTTACGCCTGGCGATAAGCTTACACATGCTTTCTTCATGGCGGTATGTCCTCGATCGGCAGGCTTTACTTCCATCGATCCTTTATCGTGGAGCACCTCATCCATGATTATCTTTGCTGTGTTGATGTGGATAGGTGGAGGTTCCCAATCAACTGCTGGTGGAATCAAGGTCAATACTTTTGCCGTGATGTTGCTCAACCTGAAATCAATGTTACGAGGTTCCGAAAGGGTGGAGGTTTTCCATCGCGAGTTATCCCATAGCTCTATCAGGCGTTCTAACACCACAGTGCTATTGTCAATAGCAGCCCTGGGTATGGCGATATTCATTATGAACTTGCTGGAGCCAGAGATACCACTCCGTTATGTATTTTTTGAATGTTTGGGTGCCTTAACGACTGATGGTGTGGGCTTGGGCGCAACTTCGATGTTGCATTTCGAAGGTAAACTGTTTATGGTGCCACTGATGTTTATCGGTCGTTTGGGTATGATTACCATCATGATGGGGTTGGTGAAACAGAAGAAGGTGGTGAACTATCGTTACCCGAGTGGAGAGATTATTATAAACTAAAGATATATGAAATACATTGTTATTGGTTTAGGTGACTACGGTTATGCGCTGGCTGAGGAACTGGCTATGGTGGGTCATGAGGTGATAGGCGTGGATAATAAGTCATCTCATGTAGAGCCTTTGAAGGATAAGTTGGCAGCTGCCTTTGTAATGGATGCCACCGACGAACAGGCTCTTGCTGCCTTGCCTCTGAATAGCGTGGATGCTGTGATTGTTGCTATTGGTGAGAATTTTGGCGTTTCGGTGCGTGTTATAGCATTGTTGAAACTGCTGAAAGTGGAGCATATCTTTGCCCGTGCCAACGACGAGGTACATCGTTCCGTTATGCAGGCGTTCAATATAGAAAAGATATTGTCGCCAGAGGCTGATGCCGCTCATAAGTTGGTGGAAATTATTGAGTTTGGTTACGATTTTGAGGTTTTCCATGTTGATAAAAGCCATGCAGTGGTGAAGTTTAGTGTGCCCAACAAATTGATTGGCTATTCAGTGCCACAACTACATTTGTTTGAGGAGTTTGGCTTACGACTGATAGCTACCATTCGTGGTAGGGTGCAGAAAAATACGTTAGGTATCAATTATGTTGAGAGAAATGTACTGACTGAGGTGCCTGATGACTTGGCATTGGAGGAGGGTGACCAATTGGTGATTTTCGGTAAGTTTGCCAAGTTCCGTCATTTCTGGAATGCATTGTAATTAGGGATATTCGCTGCGCGCATCCCCTACATTCCCGTGAGGTAGCAGAAAAAAAAAGAACTGATTGAGTTCTCAACCAGTTTTTTTTGCGGAAGCTGGGGGATTCGAACCCCCGGTACGGTTACCCGTACGGCAGTTTAGCAAACTGCTGGTTTCAGCC
>JAEEOD010000181.1 GCA_016284115.1 Bacteroidaceae bacterium | reverse complement strand
AAATCGTATTTCCTAAATAAAGTAATTCAGCAAAACTTACAGCAGTCAAAGGAGGAGCAGTTTCAAGAAGGCTTCCTTCGCGAACTCTTTGTGAAGGTGCTGGGCTATACCCTGAATCCCTCTCCTGGCTTCAATCTTATCACAGAGAAGAAGAACGAGACAAACTCAAAGAAAGCGGATGGCGCTATTCTGACAGATGACAAAGTGATAGGTGTGATAGAACTGAAAGACCACAAGACCACTGATCTCTCAAAAATAGAGACGCAGGCATTCGGATATAAGAGCCAGCACAAGGATACGAGGCTGGTTATCATCTCCAACTTTGAGAAACTGAGGCTTTACATCGACAATGCTGTAGAGTATCAGGAGTGGAGCCTGTTCAATCTGACGGAAGAGGCTTTCCGTGAATTATATCTCTGTTTGGCATGGCAGCAGGTGGAACGTGGCGTAGCCCTCCAAATCAAGGAAGAGTCTGTTTCGAGCGAAGACCAGATTACGAAAGCCCTCTATCAAGACTATTCGCAGTTCAAGCGTATGCTCTTTGCTGACATTCTGAAACAGAATCCAGTTCCAGAAGGCAAGGATGAAAAAGAATGGCAGTTGTCGCTCTTCAAGAAGACGCAGAAATTGTTAGATCGTCTGCTTTTTATCTTTTTTGCAGAGGATTGTGCCCTGCTGCCTCCCAACTCGATGGTAATGATCATCGACCAGTGGGAGCAACTTAAAGATATGGATGCCTATGTGCCATTCTACGAGCGCGTGAAGAAATATTTCGGCTACATGAACACGGGCTTTCAGGGTAAGAAGTATGAGATATTTGCCTATAATGGCGGACTCTTTAAGCCTGACGAGATACTCGACAATATTACGATAAGCGATGATGTGCTGGTGAAGCACACGCGCAAACTGTCTGAATACGATTTCGAGAGTGACGTGGATGTGAATATCTTAGGTCACATCTTCGAGAACTCTCTTTCAGAGATTGAAGAGGTGACGCAGCAAATCAATAGTGGTGCAGCCCCACAGACTTCAAAGCGCAAGCAAGATGGCGTGTTCTATACCCCTCAATATATCACTAAGTACATCGTAGAAAACACCGTTGGACGACTTTGTGCTGAGAAGAAACAAGCGCTGGGCATTGTGGAAGATGAATATTTCAGCGACCAGCGTCGCCAGATGCAGACCAAGAAGCGACTATTGGAGCAGTTGCAGCAGTATCGCGATTGGCTGTTACAGATAACCATTCTCGACCCTGCCTGTGGCAGTGGTGCATTCCTTAATGCTGCCTTACACTTTTTGAAGGAAGAACACAAGTTGATAGACGAGACGGAGGCAAAGGTAACAGGCTCTGCCATCGTCTTTCAAGATGTGGAGAACAGCATTTTGGAGCGTAATCTCTTTGGCGTAGATATCAATGAAGAAAGTGTGGAGATAGCCCAGCTGGCGCTCTGGCTGCGCACAGCCAAGCCACATCGCAAACTCAACTCGCTAAACCAAAATATCAAGTGTGGCAATTCGCTGATAAGCGATCCTGCCATCGCTGGCGACAAGGCTTTCGACTGGCAGAAGGAGTTCCCACAGGTGTTTGAAAAGGGAGGCTTCGATGTGGTGATTGGTAATCCGCCGTATGTGAATATGGCAAACATAAAAAACGAAAATGAGCGGAAGTTTTATCAAAAGAACTACTCAACTGTTAAGAATAAATGTGACTTATATTCCATTTTTACAGAAAAAGCAAAGTCACTTTTGATGGACAACGGATTACTGGGTTTTATCTTCCCCAATAGTTGGATGGGGACAGAAAGTTTTTCCAAGTTCAGAGAATTTCTTTCAAAAGAAGTAAATGTATATCAATTAGTAGAATTACCTCCAGGGGTTTTTGAAGACGCAATCGTCACGACCGTATTGTGCTTTTACAGAAACACTAAACCTCAAGCAATTGACATTATAGAAATCTATACCTGTATTGACAAACAGTTTATTAGAAAAGAGTTCGTATTGTCCTATGAACAAGTTTTAAAGAATCCAAACTCATCGTTTGCATTTGAAAAGACCATTTCTCTTGATAGCGTGTCATGCAAATACCTCTCGGAGATTGCATCTTTCTCATTAGGTATTAAGACAAGTGATGATGCACGTTTCGTGTTCAAACAGCCTATAGATGACACTTGTTATAAGTTCATACGAGGCAGAAACATTTCACGATGGTCACGCCC
>JAEEOD010000180.1 GCA_016284115.1 Bacteroidaceae bacterium | reverse complement strand
GTTGCCGCATCAACTATGTGACGAAATACATTGAGTGGGACCTCTTGCTTGTTTTGGGCTCTACGGTGGTCTTCTCAGCGGCTATTACCAATACGGGCGTTGCCAGTTTTGTGGCGACTAATGTCCTCGAACTTTGCGCTTCCAACCCTTATATAGTGATGGGTGTGATGTGTCTGCTGGCATCGGCAGTCAGCGAATTTATCAGCGACGTAGGTGCTGCAGCTGTTTTTTTCCCTATTATGCATCAACAGGCAATGCTGTTAGGTTGCGACCCATTGCCGTTTATCATGGCACTCATGCTCAGCGTAGCACTTAGTTTCGCTTCGCCTATAGGTAGTACTACCCATATGTTGGTGTATGGACCTGGTGCCTATCGTTTCACTGACTTCACTCGCTTGGGTACCATCATGCATTTGGTTTTGCTTCCTATCCTGTTACTTATCATTTGGCTCATCTATCCATTCTGATAAATAAAAAGGCTGCACAAACTTGTGCAGCCTTTTTATTATGAATGACACTCGTTATTTGCTTTTGAAAATGCATTATGAAATTTCGATAGTGCGAGCATTCTTAATTTCTTCCTTCTTGAACTTAGGCAGGATAACTGTCAGAACTCCGTTTTCTACCTTAGCAGAGATGTTTTCTTTATCAACATCCTCAGGCAGGGTGTAGTTCTGTTGGTAGTTGCTGTAAGAGAATTCACGACGCAGGTAGTGCTGCTTGTGTTGCTTGTCCTCTTCTTTGTGCTCCCATTTGTTCTCGATAGCTATGCTCAAGTTGCCATCTTCATTGATGTTAACACGGCAAAACTCCTTCTTGATGCCAGGAGCGGCCACTTCCATGGTATATGCCGTTTCATTTTCCATTACATTTACTGCCGGTGCTGTTGTGTTGGCACGAGGTGTGAAATCAAAATCATCGAATACTGTAGGAAACCAAGTATTCCTAAACATTGCTGGTAACATAGTAAATACCTCCATTTTTATTTTAGTCTTTAAATTGTTTTACATCTATTCGCCTTAGTTTTCACTTCGGCTTGCATCTATAGTAGTGCAATCTATGTGCCAGTGGGATTGTAATGACAATTTGTCAATAGATGTAGATGTTTTCTGTAAATATGTCAGTGTAGAGGGGCTGTAGATAATGATATGGTGACAAATAGACAGGGAAAGGATATAAAAATCCCCTCCTTGTTGGAGGGGATAGAGGGAATTGTTATTCAAATACGCTAGCTAAATTTTTCACCAGTTCATCCTCATTCAGACTAATGTTGAGTATCTTGCCTTCGGGATCAAGCAATATGCCTGTAGGTACCCAGCGGATAGCATACAACTCTAACACCGGACTTTGCCAGTATTTCAGGTCAGACACTTGTGTCCAAGTGAGGCCTTGCTGCTCGATGGTCTTGAGCCAGGTTTCACGGTTGCGGTCTATTGACACGCCCAGTACTGTAAAGTTTTTGTTCTTATACTTGTTATAGGCCTCCACGATAAATGGGTTTTCCCTGCGGCAATCGGGACACCAACCAGCCCAGAAACTCACTAACACATACTTTCCACGAAAATCTTTCAGACTCACCATCTTGCCATCAGGGTCGGGTAGGGTGAAGTCGGGCGCTACCTTGCCCACCTGTACCGCTTCTTTCTTAGCTATTAGGTCTTCTAGTTGCTTCACATATTTGTTATTGTCCAACGACGCATCCAACTTTTCACGCAATGTCTTCAACTGATTTAGGTCAAGTCCCCAAGCCAGGTTTCGCATAATATAATAGGGTGCCAAAGCAGAAGCAGGGTTAGCTGCCACAAACTCGTTAATGTCAAAGCCTTCCTTACCCACCTTACCTACCGTCTCTTGGAACAGTGTGTTGATGGGTGAGCCCTCAATTTCTAGCTTCTTGTTTTCCTCGCTCATCTTGATATTAATGGTCTCATTGCCGAGAAAGAACAGCAACGGGTTGTTGCTTTCCTTGTCAGTAGTCAAGCCATATGCCAAAGTCTGCAAGGCAAAGCCACGAAACTCAAAACTGCCACCTTCCACCTCAGCCGAATCCACCAAAGTGAAGTTCTTGTCTTGATATTCCTTCAGATATATCATGCCACTCTTGATGTCGGATATCTTTCCGTTAATCAAGTAGCCGTTACCATTCTCTTTCCCTCCATTGCAAGCGGCAAATGTCATTGTAAGACAAATGCCTGCCAATAATAATTCCTTCATATATTATCAATTATATCATTTATAACTAATCCTGCTAAGGTAAATCCAAATACCGCAGTAACCTGCGCTATCGAGCCCTTCCCCTCAGTCTTGTAGGGCAATTGCTCCTCACTATATACACACATAAACTTACGTTGAGGAAACTCGCCACTTTTCTTGAATCGGTTGCGCAAAGCCTTTGCCAATGCATCACCCTTTACCTTCCAGAACTCAGCCACCTCTATCTTTGTAGGATTCATCTTCAAAGCTGCTCCCATAGATGAAAACAACTTAGTGTCCGAGGCAGTAGCCTGCAATATCAGCAAAGCCTTGTCCTTTAAGCTGTCAATGGCATCCACTACGTAGTCGAAGCTGTCCAAGTCAAAAGCACTGGCAGTATTCTCGTTATATTCCATACAGATGGCAGTAATAGTGGCTTGAGGATTGATTTGCAACAACCTTTCTTTTAGCGCTCCTACCTTTACCTGTCCGATGGTAGTGGTAGTCGCCATCAGTTGACGGTTGATATTTGTTGCCTGTACCACATCAGCATCCACGATGGTAAGATGCCGTATGCCCGTGCGCACCAAGCATTCGGCGCACCAGCTACCTACGCCACCTACCCCCATCAGCAACACCTTGGCTGCAGCCAAGCGTTCCATGCACTCACTGCCTAACAGTAGTTCGGCTCGGTCGAATATCTCCTTCTCTGTTGTCATATTGTGTGCAAATTTAGTGTAAGTTTTGATATTTCGCAAGATTATCGTAACTTTGCAGTGATAATTAATAATGAAGACAATGAATAGATACATATATATAATATTAGCTTTGTCCCTTTTGTCGTTAGCATCTTGCAGCCGAAACAAAAAAAAAGACCCCGACAATTATGTTGTGGAGTCCATACAAGAAGAAGTTGTCAGCAATGAGATTCATCAGTTGCAAACTATAGAGGCTACTTCAGAGGCAGAATTCAAAGGCAAAACCTATACAATGAAAGTTATCCGCAGAGCTGACAGTCAATTGCCTATTGTGACCGATGCACAGGGTGTACGATATTACGACAACACTATTAGCCTGCGTGTAACTACGGGCGATAGTAATATTTTCAACAAAGACTTTACCAAGCAAACGTTTGCCTCCTATTTAGAGGCAGATTTCCTGCAGCATTCTATCCTTGAAGGGTTGGTGTTCGATAAAGTGACCGACGATGGTCTGATGTTTGCCGCTAGTGTGAGCTATCCCGAGAGCGATCTCTATGTACCTTTCCACGTTATCGTGTTGCCTAATGGCGTTCTTTCCATTGACAAGGCCGACATGATGGACGATTACGAACCTGAGCCTGAGCCCGAACAGAACTAACGTTATTCTAAATCCACTACCGTTATTCCTGCACCCCCAAACTGCACGTGTTCATCGTGAAAATCCTTCACGCCTGCCACACTTTGCAGGTATTGCCGTATCAAGGTACGTAAGATACCCGTACCTGTACCATGCAGAATCCTCACACGTGAAACCCCTATCAATATCGCAT
>JAEEOD010000179.1 GCA_016284115.1 Bacteroidaceae bacterium | reverse complement strand
TTTGGGCAAAATGGGTGTAAAGTTCGTAAAAGACTGCATCATAGGTAAAACCATCAGTACCAAGCAATTGGAAGCAGAAGGTTTCAAAGGAATCTATGTAGCCAGTGGTGCTGGTCTGCCAAACTTTATGCATATCCCAGGTGAGAACCTGATCAATGTTTTGTCTTCTAACGAATTTTTGACTCGTGTAAATCTGATGGATGCTGCCAGTGAAGACACTGACACCCCTGTACCATTCGGCAAAAATGTAATTGTAGTAGGTGGTGGTAACACGGCTATGGACTCTGTACGTACAGCACTGCGTTTAGGTGCCGACAGTGCAACCATCGTATATCGCCGTTCAGAAAACGAGATGCCTGCACGTAAAGAGGAAGTGAAACATGCAAAGGAAGAAGGTGTACAATTCCTTACCCTGCACAACCCATTGGAATACATTGCTGACGAGCAAGGAAAGGTGAAGCAAGTTGTTCTTCAGAAGATGCAGTTGGGTGAACCAGATGCATCTGGAAGAAGAAGTCCGGAGCCCATCCCTGGTGCTACAGAAACGTTGGACGCAGATTTGGTTATCGTAGCAGTAGGTGTATCACCTAACCCAATAGTTCCTCGTTCAGTGGAAGGTTTGGAATTGGGAAGGAAAGGTACCATTGTGGTGAACGACGATATGCAGTCATCTATCCCTACCCTGTTTGCAGGTGGCGATATCGTTCGTGGAGGTGCTACTGTGATTCTCGCCATGGGTGATGGTAGAAAAGCTGCAGCTGCAATGCATAAGAGTTTTCAAAAATAGAAAAACTTAAAGCGTATATTAATAAGTGTTTAAAAATGGCGCACTGAGACACTCAGTGTGCCATTTTTTGTAAAAATATTCCGAAAGTCATATTTTTTTTATACCTTTGTATTCTGTTAGAAGTAGAATAGTTATTTTATGGCAAAAACAGAAAGAGTATTATTTATTACGCAAGAAATTGCTCCATTCGTTTCTGCGTCACACATGGCCGATGTGTGCCGTAATCTTCCACAGACTGTTCAGGAAAACGGTCGTGAAATTAGGGTATTTATGCCTAAATGGGGTACAGTGAACGAACGTAGGAATCAATTGCATGAAGTAATCCGTCTTTCTGGCATTAATATTATTATTGATGACACAGACCATCAACTTATCATCAAGGTAGCTTCTATTCAGTCTGCTCGAATCCAAGTATATTTCATAGACAACGATGATTATTTCCAGAACAGACAGCAACTGACAGATGAGGAAGGTAACGAATATGAAGACAATGACGAACGTACTATCTTCTATGATAGAGGTGCTTTGGAAACGGTGAAGAAGTTGCGTTGGAGGTCAGACATTATTCACTGCCATGGTTGTTTTACAGCCTTGGTGCCACTATACATTAAGAAAAACTATTGCGACGAGCCTTCTTTCATGGACTCAAAAATCGTATATTCTTTGTATGGCAACGAATTCAGCAAAGATTTTCCTGACAACTTCACTTCAAAGGTAATGATCAAGGGAGTAGAGAAAGAAGATTTAGGTACGATGAGTGACCCTGTGAACTTTATCCAGTTGAGCAAATTGGCTATTGATCATGCTGATGCCATCGTTCAGCAAACTCCAGATGTGGACCCAGAACTGATAGCTTATGCTAAACAAAGTGGCAAACCTTTCCTACCCTATCAAGAGGAGAATATGATGCAATCGATAAGTGACTTCTACGATACTATCTGATATCTTTAATTTAATTGAGAGATATATTTGACAAACGATAAGGAACGAAATATATGAAATTGAATTTTCCAGGTTTTGCGTTGCTGACGCTCCTGTTATTCTTTAGTTGCGACGATACGACAGATAAGATAGGATGGGAAATCATGCCATCGAAAGATATGGTGGCAACCTATACCACTCATTTTGATGTGATGTCTGAAACTGTAAAGGCAGATTCAGTGTATGCACGTTCTCAAACTGCCTATCTCGGCAGATTTTCCGATCCAGAATTTGGATACTATGATGCCAGCTTCATCACCGAGATGACAACTGCAGAGAATTATCAGTTCCCTGAGGTTTACAAATACGATGAAGCAACCAAGACTGCCACAGGCAAGATGGTGGAAGATGAGTGCGAGATGATTTTTCTGAGAATATCCTATAACAAGAACACAAATAGCGTAAAAGGATTCTTTGGCGATTCTGTTACTGCTTGCCGTGTGAGTGCCTATGAGTTGAACGAACAATGGCTGGCTGACAGAAAGTCGAATGGTAGGTTTTATCGTTATACAAATATCGACGTTGACAAGTATTATGACAAAGAAAATTTGGTAGGTTCTACGGCTTATACTGCACACGATTATTCTTCTTCCTCTTCCACATTGAAAGAGAATTACATCGATATCAAGATGGACAAGGAACGTGGTAACAAGATATTGAAGCTGAACAGAGAACATCCTGAATATTTCAAAGACAGCGAGTCATTTATTAACAACGTTATTCCTGGCTATTACCTGACAACTGATTATGGTGACGGCACGATTCTTTACGTGAACCGAGTTATCCTTTACATGGGCTTCAACTTCTATGAAACAGACTCGTTGGGTGTTGCTTTAAAGAAAAAAGTGACAGATGAGAAAGGCATAGCTGGATCTGACTCCACCTATTTTGCAGTTGAATACATCTTTAGTTCTACACCAGAAGTAATACAAGCTAATAAAATAACAAATTCCGACAAATTGCAGGAGAAGATTGATGACCCCGACAACACTTATATCAAGTCACCAGCAGGTGTATTCACAGCATTGACTATACCATATGATGAGATCTATCAAACATTGGGAAAAGATACGCTTAACTCTGTAAAATTATCGCTGACGAACTATCCTGATGTCAGTCCTTATGAGATTAGCATGGAACAACCATCAAGAGTGATGCTTATCAGGAAGAAAGATTTGAAAGATTTTTTTGAGACCAACTCATTGCCTGACAACAATACAACGTTCTATGTAGATCATAATGCTACAGAAAGTAACAAATATGTGTTTAACAATATTGCCAATCTGATAACTATCACCATAAGGGAAAAGAATAAGGAGAAAGCAGAAGCTGGTGCTTCATGGGATGATGCAAGGGAAGCTAAATGGGTTGAAGAAAACAAGGTACTTGTAGTGCCTATTGTAGTAGATACTTACACTACAGCTGCCAGCTATTATTCATCTGCTACTACTACAGTAGTGGGCACTTCTCACGACCTGAAGCCTTCGTATGCAAGACTAGTGGGTGGTAAAGGTAAAACCGATGGTAAGTTAAATAATCCTATCCAACTGGAAGTGACTTTTACCAGGTTCGGTAATAACTGATAAACATTTATTCATATAAAAGAAGAGGCTGCCCTTAAGGACAACCTCTTTCTTTATATATTCACTACTTACTTTTTAGCAGGAACTTTCTTTGCAGCTGGCTTCTTTGCTGCAGGCTTCTTATCAGCAACCTTGGCAGCTTTTTTAGCAGGAGCCTTTGTCTTCTGCGCCTTATCATCCTCTAGTTTCTCCTTAGCTTTCTGCAACTCTTTGTTCAGCTTAGCTATCTCGGTATCCTGATTCTTGATGGTGGTGAGCAGTGCATTTAGCTCTTCATTTTCAATATCTGTTGGATAGAGAGATTCTACACGCTTGCAGAAGTCACCCAGGATATTCATATAGTTGGTAAACGCATCGTAAGGTGAGTCATAAATACCACGGTCAATGCCTACTCCACTGTTCTTGGTAGTCATATCACGGAAATTAGTACTTGACTGCAGATAGTCGAAGTCCATCTTAATTCTGCGATCATTGCACAGCAACACCCTATCAGCCACATCATAAAGCTTATTATAGGCCTCACGCTGCATCACGTTACCTAACCAGCAGCTGGTATCACGTTCTTCATCAATCCAAGTAATTGGATATGGCACATCAATAGGAGAAACAGATTTAAGTTTCGTCATTACCTCCAAAGGAGTAGAGAAGGTAATGCCCATCTCCTTAGCCTGTGCAGGCAAAGCCTTAATGAACTGCAAGATATTGGATGACAATGGTTGAGCAATACCCAAAGCACCAAGTTCCATAAACAAGTTGATTACCTGCTCTTCCTGTGGAAGATCATCGATCTTCTTCATGAATGAATCAGCAAATAACGGATACTCATTCCACTCTGTATTAGAGAAACGCAGAGAGATATCATCTGACAACTTGTAATCACGTAAGAGCAGTTTCAACTTAGAATTCATGTTGCAATGATATACATAATGTGGACTCTTCCAACCCAGCACATGCTTAGCACCTTCTGTCAGCATACCCTTGAAGCCCATGTCTGCTGCAATGGCACCAATTTCATCATTATACAACATATCGGTATTTACCAGCACTTTAGGAGTAACACCAAACAGCGCATTCATTTTCTCCACCTGACGACCTACCTGGTTTTTGAACACCTTTTCGTTAGTGAGTGCAGCCAAACCGTGAGAATATGGTTCTGCCAAGAACTCGCAGCAACCCGTATCATTCAGTTTCTTCAACAAGTCGATAACGGATGGTGCATGAATTTCCAACTGTTCACATGCAATACCAGAAATAGAGATAGCTACCTTAAATGCCCCTTTATTTTCCTTTACCATATCAATCAAGGTGTTCAGAGCTGGTATATAAGACCTCTCAGCTACATCGCCAATGCGGGTAGCATTAGCATAATCATCGTAATAGTAATGATTGATACCGATATCAAAGAAACGATAGCGCTTCAACAGTACCGGCTGATGTATTTCAAAAAAAAGACAGATTGTTCTCATATCTATAATAATTATCGTTTAGAAATTCCTAATTACATCATCATAGATGCGGCGTACTTTCAAACCCACATCTTCCCAAGTAATGCCATCTACCTCTACCTTTCCCTCGTCGTGCAGATACTGATACATAGCAGGGTAAGTACAAATGGAATACATGGCATCAGCCAATGCGTGGATATCCCAATAGTCCACCTTGATACACTTATCCAGAATCTCAGCACAACCCGATTGCTTGGAAATGATCGAAGGCACACTGCACTGCATAGCCTCCAATGGAGAAATACCAAATGGCTCTGATACAGAAGGCATCACATACACGTCACTGGCCTTGAGGCACTCATATACCTGCTTACCTTTCATGAAACCAGGGAAGTGGAATCTGTCGGCAATGCCGCGCTCAGCCACCAGACGAATCATCTTTTCCATCATATCACCATTACCAGCCATACAGAAGCGAATGTTCTTGGTACGTTGCAGCACCAAACTTGCAGCTTCAACGAAATATTCAGGTCCTTTCTGCATGGTCAGACGACCTAAGAAAGTAACCACTTTCTCGTTAGGTTTTTTCTCTGGGATAATATCCAGAATTTCCTGTGGCAATGGAGTAACGGCATTATGCACCGTTGACACTTTGCGAGGATCCTGGTAATACTTGTTGATGACAGTCTGTCGCGTCAACTCACTCACACACATGATGTGGTCCGCATGATCCATACCGTTTTTCTCAATAGCATAAACAGTTGGGTTCACGTTACCACGACTACGGT
>JAEEOD010000178.1 GCA_016284115.1 Bacteroidaceae bacterium | reverse complement strand
ACTCCGTCGAGTAGTCTGCCACCATCTTTCTATACATGCTGTACATGCGGGTTCTTGAGATGAAGCCTTGCAGGTGGTTGTCAATGTCAACAACCGGCAGGTTGAACGAACTCGTCATTTCAAACTTCTTCATCACGTCTGCCATCGGGTCGTTCATGTTCAGTACGGCCTTCACAGGAGTCATCACTTGGCTGACGGTGAAGCGGTTATACAATTCTGTACGGAACATGATGTGCCGGATGCTCGTCACGTCGATCTCACCGAGCAGGCAACCACCTGCGTCAAGTACTGGAATGAAGCTGTTTCGGCTTTGACTGATGACGTGAATCAGCTTTCCTAATGGCATGTCAGGATCCACAGCTGTATACTCCCGCTCGATGATGCTGTCGAGACTCATCAGTGTAAGTACCGAGTTGTCGATGTGGTGGGTGACGAGTTTTCCCTCTCTTGCCAGTCGGATGGCATAGATGCTGTGGGGCTCGAAGAGACTGATGATGATAACAGAGCTGACGCTAACGATGATAAGCGGTATAAACAGCTGGTAGCCACCAGTAATCTCGGCAATTAGGAAGATACCTGTCAATGGTGCGTGCATAACGCCTGCCATGACACCCGCCATGCCCAGCAATGTGAAGTTCTTCTCTGGCACTACCACACCTAACTGGTTGATGTTCCACAGTCGGGCAAAGAAGAAGCCGCTGAAGCCACCAATGAACAAAGAAGGCGCAAACGTACCGCCAACGCCACCGCCGCCATTCGTAGCCGATGTGGCAACGACCTTTGTCAGTAGCACCAAGGCTATATACCACAGCAACATATCGCTTTGTCCATAGAATAGCGAGTTGTTCAGCATCGTATTCCAGTCGGATTCGTTTTGGCCGTTCAGCAGGATGTTCAATGCCGAGTAGCCTTCACCGTAGAGTGCAGGGAAGAGGAAGATGAGCAGGCTCAGCGTGGCGCCACCCAAAGCCAGTCGTGCATAGCGGTTGTCTTTCATTTTACTAAAGACGCCTTCGCACACTTCCATCATTCGAATGAAATAAAGGCTGACTAGTCCGCAGAATAGTCCCAATAGAATACAGGCAGGGATGCGATCTATTTGCCATGCACTGTCGAGGTGGAAACTGAACAGGGAATCGCTGCCTTCGAAAAGGTAGGTCAGGCAGGTAGCGGTGACACTGGCCGTAAGGATGGGTAATAGTGATCCCATCGACAGGTCCACCATTAGCACCTCAAACGTGAACACAAGTCCAGCCATGGGCGCCTTGAAGATACCGGCAATGGCCGCTGCTGCGCCACATCCTAAGAGCAACATGAGTTGTTTGTTGTCCAGATGGAAGCGTTGGCCGAGGTTCGAGCCGATAGCCGATCCCGTCAATACGATAGGAGCCTCAGCACCCACAGAGCCGCCGAAGCCGATGGTGATGGCTGACGAGATGACAGACGACCAGCAATTATGCCCCTTCAGGCGCGATTTTCTCGAAGAGATGGCATAGAGGATTCGGGTGATACCATGCGAGATGTCGTCCTTCACAATATATCTCACGAAGAGCATGGTCAGCCAGATGCCTACTACAGGGAATACCAGATAGAGCCAGTTGAAGCTCGTCACCTCGAACTGTGCCGTGAGCATGTGCTGTATCACTTCGATGAGCCAATGCAAAATGAATGCGGCAATAGACGCGAAGACACCTACTAGCAACGCCAGTAGTATCATCAGTTGCTTCTCCGGCAACTTCTCAGCCCATTTCACTATACTATTAAACATTGTTCTTATTTTCCCACAGATTACACAGATTTCACAGATTTAGTTAACCAGCCGTAAATACTGTAAAGATCTTTCGCCAAAATTGATTAAGAGTGCTATCGGCAGTTGCGATGCATGTAAATAGTTGATGACTTGAGATTTATGTACTTCAGCAAGCTTTTCCACTGCTTTAAGCTCAACAATGATATCTCCATAACAAACAAAATCTGCTACATAATGGTGATCTAATACTGATCCTTTATAGTGAATTTGAAATAATTTCTCTCTTTCAAATGGAATGTTTCTTGTTTTTAGTTCAATGGCCAAAGCATCCCCATACACAGCTTCAAGAAATCCATTACCAAGACTTTTGTGCACTTCCATTGCCGCCCCTATAATGTTATAGGTCTTTTGACGGAAATCCTCTTCTCTTTTTTCGTATTTATTTAATAGATTATACTCCATAAATAAATATATAAGTGCTGAAAAATCTGTGATAATCTGTGTAATCTGTGGGCAAACCGGCTCACCGGATGATCTTTATTTCACCGTTTTCCTTGATCTTGATGATGCTGCTGGCGTGGTGAGGATTATGTTCCTGGCGTCGTGTCCAGCATACATAGTCAACTGCATCAAGAATCTCTGGTGCGATGTCACGGTAGTTCTGTGCAGACGGCTCGCCACTGATATTTGCACTCGTACTGACGATAGGTTTCTGGAACCGGTAGCATAGCTCTTTCGAGAATGCTTCGCGGGTGATGCGCATGGCAATGCTGCCGTCTTCCGCAATCAGGTTCGGTGCCAGGTTCACGGCATTGTCCAGAATCACCGTTGTCGGTTTCGTGGCTAGCTCCATCACGTCCCAAGCCACATCAGGCACGTTTCGAACATAGCGTTGCAGTCGTGCATCACTATCTACAAGGCAGATGAGTGCCTTCGAATCATCACGTTTCTTAATTTGATATACACGTGCAACGGCCTCAGCATTCGTTGCGTCACAGCCGATGCCCCATATCGTATCAGTAGGGTAGAGGATGATTCCTCCTTTTCTCATCACCTCTACCGCATTTTTAATGTCTTCTTCTAGTTTCACAATCCCTTAAACTTTGAACCTTAAACCTTAAACCTTAAACCTTGAACCTTGAACCGAAGGTCATCGACTGAAGCAGTGCTGTCATGCAAAGCATGGTGCACGAAAAGCGAGGGAGATAACTTTGAACCGCGCTTTAGCGCATTGAACGCTGCATCGTAAGAATTGTCAATTTTCAATTGTCAATTCTCAATTTCATTTTCTGCAGCGGCAGAAAATGATTAGAATACTTGTAGCTTATAGCCTACGGTCAGCATGAAAGCCTGATTACGTGTCTTACCCAAGATAAGCTTTGCTTTGTTGGTTTTAGCAATCCAACGTGGCGACCAGTTCCAACGTGCATCTACCGTGAAGTGTTCCCCAATTGTGTACTCTAAACCTACAGGGACGCTGAAGTCACCTTTGTGCAGTTCGTCCATGATGTCATTCGTGTGGTCTTTTTTTGCTTTGGCAGCAAACATTCTTCCTAACGTGAGACCTGAATAGACACCCAATCGCTTTACTGGAAAGTACTTGAAAAGGTACGAAGTGTTGATGTAGTGCATATTGTAGGTGTAGGGACCGTTTTCGGGAACGTTC
>JAEEOD010000177.1 GCA_016284115.1 Bacteroidaceae bacterium | reverse complement strand
GAAACGGTCTGCGCCTTGGCTAAGTCCATCAAGCGCGGGAACTGCTGAGCCGTGACGGTCTCTTGCGAGGGCGTTGCCCAGAGGGCGCTCCGCAGAAGTGAGAAGAAAAGACGGATGATTTCGGAGTAACGCTTAGCCATTACTATTTCACCTCATAGCGCTTGACATAGCGCAGCTTCTTGTAGGCATTGCCAAAGACATTCATCACCACCCAGAAAGAGGAGGCGACAGGATTCATCTTCTCGGCCACTCGGAACAAAGGGTAATGGGCCAAGATGCGCTGCCAGAGCGTAGTGGGGGTGATGGAATTGCAGCGGCGGCGATAGCGTGCCAGGCACTCTGGCAACAAGTGGCAGTCGGCCTTGCGGACAACTTGCAACCACAACGCCGTATCATTATTCTTTTTAATGCTATTGATTTGAACAAGCCCTATGCGCTCGACATCATACATCACCGACAGGCATCCCGGCCAACAACAACTGAACATACCGAACTTGCCCACCTGCTTCTTTCCGCTCACTCGGATACCGAGTTCCTTGCTTTCCTCATCTATCTCAATATAGTCATGATAAGAAAAAGCATAGTCATTCTCCTCCATGAACTTGATTTGACGTTCCAGCTTGGTGGGTTCCCATAAGTCATCGCTGTCAAGGAAGGCAATCCATCGACCATGAGCAACCCTCAAGGCAGTGTTCCGCGCAACGGCAGCGCCACTGTTTTGCAAATTCTGAAAGACATGGATACGTTTATCATTCTCCTGCAAGCCCATCACGGTTTGCAATGTGTCGTCTTTCGAACAGTCGTCAACGAACAGCAATTCCCATTTCTGATACGTCTGAGCTTGTACACTATGGATGCTCTCTTCAACATATCGCCCGCAGTTGTACGAGGGCATGATTATTGATACGAGTCCTTTATCTTGCATAAATACGTATATTCTTTTCCTTCTGCCTCTTTCCACAGTCGGCCATTCAACTTATGGAAACAGCAGCGGCTGGTCAACTCCCTCATCCATGATTCGTCGTACTCATCAGCCAGCCGATTCTCCAAATAGAAGCAGAACCTATTATTCAATCTGGGCATCTTCTTCATCTCCTCTGGCATCTGCTCAGCTATCATCGTGAAGAAGATGTGGAAGATGAAATAAGCCACCACGCAGTCGTAGTCCCTCCAATACTGGTAGAGCAAGTCCCTCAATATCAGCAGCACCTTTTGGTTGCTGCTGGCCGTGATAAACCAATTCGAGATTCCGTGGAACCCGTCATCCCCCTTCTTCAGATACTGAAAGAAGAACAAGTCGGCATCAAGACACGTCTGAACCTTCTGTTTAAATTCACTTTCTTGTGAGTCGTAGCCCGTGCACAGCACGGTGGCGTCAATCCACGTCCCACCATATCTCGTCAGCAGTTCTAAGCGGAGCAAGTCAGAATACTGAGCCATGGGAATCTTGCCTTGTTTGAACTTCCTGTCAATATGCTCTGGAAACGTCACATATTGGTTGATATTCTCTTTCGTCACCACCACTATCTCCCTGTCAGCCAAATGCCGTTGCAACGACCGATGGCAAATCTTCACAATCTCTGGTGCCTGCTCCATCCCCTGCAACCAGCACACCCACACCTTGTGGCTGTGCTCATGCGGCAACACGTCTTGTCGATGTGCCTCTACCAGTTGTTTCAGCAAGCCTTCATATTGTTTCCGTATGTGTGGTATCGTCTTTTCCTGTATCCGCGTATAAGCTGCCGATATCGACCGCTTCCCGCACAGCACAGCACCTCCTTGCCTCAGAAACTCAGGAATAGCCCCCAAACGAATGTAGGTCCAGATAAGGTGGGAACCGCCAAACTGCCGAAAGCGCCTAAATAGTCGCGATACGAGGTTCATTTGTATTCAGCAAAAATGTATGGTGAATACCTTCATAGATTACTCAAGACAATGCAAGTACTTACACTAACACGTTTGATTATCTTTTATCGAAGAAAGAGTGTGTTCATAAACATCAACGAGGCCGTTAGCTATCAACTTGAAATCAAGCCTTTCTTTTAATCTCTCACGTGTATTGTCTATATATGGCTGTTCCAGTCTTTTATGTATTTCACCTACAGCTTCTTTAGGCATCCTACTTATTATAGTCGAATTATTAAGACCTGCTAATTGGTTTTTCACATCACCAACATCAACAGAAAATACTCGTTTGTTAAGAGACAAAGCCTCTCTTACTATATTAGGAGACCCTTCCTCATCTGATGTCAACAACAAAAAATCACATGCATTTATATATAATGGTACTAAAGAAGGATTTACACCACACATTATCAACAAATGGTAATCATCTCCTATTTCATCGACAATTGCTTGAGCAATATCCCTTCGCTTTAATTGGGTATTGGATTTGTCGGAAAAGAGGCAATATTTCTTAAATTCAATTCCCAAATCTTCACAAGCTTTCCTTTTATCTAATGGAACAAAAACATCATAATCAACGCCTAATGGTTGCACAAACAACTTGTCCTTGCACTTCCTTGCAATCCATCTTGGCAAATAATCAAATAATGAATCTGATACAAAACCTAATTTATCAAATAATAAAATGGAGCAAAAAGAAGCTTTTTGATTCAACCAAATTTTCAGTTTAACCAAGAAAGACTTTGTGGTTTTCATTTCTTTAGCATGAATATCAGTTCCATGGAATGTAAGCAGTTTAGGCTTCCTTATTCCTATCAGGCAAAACCATATCAACAAAGCATAAAGACCACCGAACTGAATATGTATAATGTCTGCCCTTTTAGCATATTTCCTAATTACACATAGACTCTTGAAAGAGTTCATGAATGGAGCAAAGTAAACGTCATCCACCTTGTCATTGGTTTTCAAAGCATCAAGAATTCTGTTCACAATAGGATTCCCAATTCTACCAGGTTTTGAATATTCATTAGAAACTAATAACACTTTCATTTGATGAATATATAATGATGTCCAATGCTAATATATTTTGAAATACTAATGAGAGTTGACAATTACAGATGTTCTTTACTGCTCTTAATGATGATTATTATGAATTACTATACTTTATTCATAACATAACCAACAGCTCCATCATAACTGATGATTTTAGCAGGAACACCGACAACGCAAGCATTGTCTGGAACATCCTTAGTAACTACCGAACCTGCCCCTATTGCGACATTATTGCCTATAATTACTTTACCAATTATTTTAGCGCCAGGACCGATATATACCCCATTGCCAACAGTAGGCACCCCTTCTCGCTGGCCACGATTAGTCTGACCAATTATAACACAAGGAGAGATGTTAACATTATTGCCAATCTTAGCAGAACCATTAACGATGATTGTACCAAAATGACCAATATAAAAGCCACGCCCTATTTGTGTCATATAAGGAATCTGTATACCCGATTTATATGACATATGACGAAGATATAGATACGATATGAAAAACAATGGCTTCTGTATTTTTTTTTCAGCCAAATAACGACAAACCCGCAGCCAAAAGGAATATCGAAAGCCAACTGTGAAAAAATACAACTTAAAAAAAGAAGACAAATTCACTCCTCCATCATAACGTAATGCATCTGATGTTATCACTTCACGAAGTTGACGAAATGTTTCAATCTTCATATTCAATCTACATTCCAGCTTTTCTATTTTTGCATTTTAATTTGTTCAAACACCTCCTTCCATTGCCTGGAAACTTTTGCCAAATCCACTTTTTCTCTTATTGTCTTTGCCTTATCCCCCATCTCTTCAGCTTTCTGTTCATTATCAGCTAAATAAGCTAATGCATTTGACATAGATTGTGGGTCATCACATGGTACTATTAAACCATTATTCTGATGGTTAATAAGTTCTGTCACGCAGCCTGGTGCAAAGTTTGTC